>JARRKS010000307.1:0-2721 GCA_037387865.1 Flavobacteriaceae bacterium | reverse complement strand
CTAACACTGGAAATACTTCAGTGTTAGGGTTTCCAATTAATGCTACATTAATCTGCTTACTCATTTGGCTATTTTTTCGATTAGAATATGGATTGCCGTTTCTTTTCTAATAGCCAAATGTGTTCCGTTAACATTAAGATATAAAGGATCTTTAAAAGGGGCAACTTGTAAAAGCTCAACACGATTACCTGGTAAACAACCCATTTCAAGAAGTTTTAATGGAATATGAATTGATGTAACATCGGTTATAATACCTTGTTCTCCACGTTTAAGATGTGCTAATGTAAGTTGCAAGCTTATTTAGATTGATTTTAAAGAAGCAAAAGTAATTGAAAAAATCAGGCTAAAAAAATAGTTTCTAAAAAACTATTTGTTGTATTCTTTTTTTAGTGTTTTTATGTCATTCAATAAATGCTCGATTTCTTCTGGGTTTGTCCCATCATAAAAACCTCTAATTTGTCGTTTTTTATCTATAAGCATAAAGTTTTCGGTATGAATCATATCATATTCATCTCCATTACCATATGTTTTTACTGCTAAGTAGCTTTTCCTTGCTAAATCGTAGATTTGTTTTTTGTCTCCTGTTACGAGATTCCATTTAGCATCGTTTACACCCTTTTCAATAGCATATTTCTTCAGCTGGGCAACACTATCAATAGTTGGAGTTACAGAATGAGAAAGTAACATGATATCATTGTCATTCATAACTTCTTTTTGAATATGAGCCATATTATCTGTCATAATTGGGCAAATGGTTTGACACGTTGTAAAAAAGAAATCAGCCACATAGATTTTATCTTTATAATCATCTTGTGTTATAATTTCCCCGTTTTGATTAATCAGCTTAAAGTCCGCAATCTTATGGTATTTACTTATGTGTTGAATTGTACTGTCTACCAACTGAGGCTCTACAGAAACAGGCTGATAAATAGGAAGGGGTTTATCAACTTTTAAAATGTTATAAAAGATTGCTAAAATAACAGCCGATAAAATTGAAAATACAATGGCAAACTTTTTGTACGATTTAAAAAATGAAAACATCAATCTTTTTTAGGATGCAAAAATACAATGAAAAGTAATTTTAGAGAATTTTTTAATGCTAAAAAACGTTTATGTGAAATTAGGAATACATTAATATAATAATCTTTTTAAAGTAACCTTAAATAACTACTTTTGTGCGATTATAAATTTTTGACTAGAGATCTATGGAGTTTGTTATAAAAATATCTCAATTTTTATTGAGTCTTTCTTTACTAATTGTTTTGCACGAGTTGGGGCATTTTATTCCGGCAAAATTGTTTAAAACTAAAGTAGAAAAGTTTTACTTGTTTTTTGATATTAAATATTCGCTTTTTAAAAAGAAAATTGGCGAAACAGTTTATGGTATTGGTTGGTTACCTCTTGGAGGCTATGTAAAAATAGCTGGGATGATAGATGAAAGTATGGACAAGGAACAGATGGCAGAACCACCAAAACCATGGGAGTTTAGGTCTAAACCAGCTTGGCAGCGTTTAATTATCATGCTTGGCGGAGTTACTGTCAATTTTATTCTTGCAGTAATTATCTATATTTTTATGGCTTTTGCTTATGGAGAAACAGATATCTCTGCTCGAAGTATAGAAGATGGCTATTGGATTACAAATCCTCTATTGGTTGAATTAGGCGCTCAAACAGGAGATAAAGTTGTCTCAATAAATGGTAATGAAATTGAAAACTATTCTGATATAAGAAAATATATAATTGAGGCTCAAACAATTACTTTAGAAAGAGATGGTGTTCAAAAAGATATTATTCTTCCAGAAGATTATCTTGGAAGATTAAGCACTGGTAACAACAAAACTTTTATTGAATTACGTTATCCATTTGTAGTAGAGCAAGTATCTGACTCATCACTAAATAAAGAAGTTGACTTAAAAAGAGGAGACATTATAACCTCAATAAATAACGAGCCATTAAAATATTTTGATGAGGTAGAATCTAGATTGAACAATTTAAAAGGACAAACAGTTCCAGTTTTAATCTTAAGAGATAATCAAACTTTAACAAGAGAGCTTGAAGTTGATCAGAATGGTAAGTTTGGAATTCTACCAGGTGGAAATTAAAGCGATATAGAAACTTTAGGGTATTATGATATCATAAAAAAAGAATATTCATTTGGTGAAAGCTTTGGTGTAGGATTAAATAAGTTCAAGCAACAAATGGGTTCTTATTGGATGCAATTAAAATTAATTTTTAGTCCAAGTACAGGAGCATATAAAGGCGTTGGTGGTTTTAAAGCTATTTTTGATATTTTTCCAGATACTTGGAGTTGGGAATCATTTTGGTCTATTACAGCATTTTTGTCTATTATGTTGGGTGTATTGAACTTATTACCAATACCGGCTTTAGATGGTGGACATGTCATGTTTTTGCTTTACGAAATGGTATCAAGGCGAAAACCAAGTGATAAGTTTATGGAATATGCACAAATGGCAGGTTTTTTTATTCTTATAGCTTTAGTTCTATTTGCTAATGGTAATGATATTTTTAAAGCCATATTTAAGTAAACTTTTTAAGTGTTATATTTGTAGGGATTAAAAAATAATATATATATTTGCGCTCGCAAAAAGCGAAACACTCCTCCTTAGCTCAGTTGGTTAGAGCATTTGACTGTTAATCAAAGGGTCCTTGGTTCGAGCCCAAGAGGGGGAGCCAAATTAGACAAGCCATCATTTTTGATGG
>JARRKS010000306.1:0-4910 GCA_037387865.1 Flavobacteriaceae bacterium | reverse complement strand
ACAATATATTTTAGATAACCCTGGATCATCCTATGATGAAAATGCTGGATATGAACAAACAGGATATTTTAATAGAAAATATATAGCACGTCTAGGTGATTTAAATTTAAGTGATGCAGCACTTACCAATCCAGACAATTATAGAGCTATTAGGTATGCCGATGTGCTGTTAATGGCTGCTGAAGCTAATAATAGAAAACCTACTCCTGATGATGATAAAGCTAAAAAATACCTAAATGAAGTAAGAAGAAGAGCTTTTGGAGATCCACCTAATCAGCCAGGACCACATGATATAGTAACATCGGGCAATAATTTATATAATGATATCTTGAAAGAACGCCGTATTGAATTAGTTGGTGAAGGGCACCGTTTCTTTGATTTAGTTAGAACAGGTAGAGCAGCTCAAGAAATTGATGGATTTGTAGTAGGTAAGCATGAATTATTTCCAATACCAATTGAAGAAATAGAATTATCCGGTGGCAGATGGCAACAAAACCAAGGATACTAAAATAAAAAATAGAACTATGAAAACATTTAAATATTTATTAAGCTGTAGCATTGTAATATTAGCTTTTATAAATTGTTCGGACGACGAAGCCAATTTCGACTATTTAAAAACAGTTGCTCCTCCAACAAACGTCACGGCAGTATTTCAAGTTACTCAAGATAATACTGGAGTGGTAACCATTACACCGAATAGTGATGGCGCAACAAAATATACGGTCTATTTCGGAGATGATACTCCAGAACCAGTAGAAGTGATTCAAGGGCGTAATATTATACATACTTATGCCGAAGGAACATATACAGTAAAAATTGTAGCGATAGGCATTACGGGTCTTGTAAGCGAAATCACTCAAGAACTGGTAGTATCATTCAACGCTCCTGAGAATTTGGATATTATTATTGAAAATGATGCGGCAATTTCTAAACAAGTGAATGTAACAGCAAATGCAGATTTTGCAATTTCATACGATGTTTACTTTGGAGAAGATGGTAATGACACACCTACGACTGTTAATATTGGTGAAACAGTTTCTTACCAATACCAGGAAGCTGGCACATATACCATTAGAATAGTCGTTATGGGCGCAGCGATTGAAACAACAGAATATATTGAAGAATTTGAAGTTACTGCCATCGTTCAACCACTTACAGCAGCGCCTTCTCAACCATTTAGACAAGAATCTGATGTTGTTTCAATATACAGTGGTGCTTACGTGGATATTGCTGGGGTAGATTTCTATCCAAATTGGGGGCAATCCACCACCTATACTGAAATTGAAATTGAAGGTGATAATGTTATACAATATGGTAATTTGAATTATCAAGGAATTGATTTTTCAAGCACACCTATAGATGTTTCTGAAATGGAATTTTTGCATGTTGATATTTGGACAGCAGATGAAAACGATGCGAAAATATCACCTATAAGTTCTGGACCAAATGAAACTGCTTTTGATCTTGATTTAACTGCACAACAATGGACTTCATTTAATATTCCTGTATCATTTTTTACAGATCAAAACCCACTTGTGGATTTTAGTGAGATTATTCAGTTTAAATTTGATGGCGATCCAGCTGGAGGTACAATTTTTGTAGATAACCTCTATTTCTGGAAAGAACCATCAAGCTATGCACCACTTCTTTTCGATGATTTTGAGGGAAATGGAAACATTACGACTTGGTCTGGAGATCAGGCAGGAATGACTGAAGATGCTCCAAACGTTGTAAATGAAAGTATAAACACATCATTATCTGTCTTAAAATATGAAGACACAGGAGGGCAATATGCTAATGTTCAATTTACTGCCGATGGAAAATTTAACTTAACAGGAGGGCAAAGTGTTTTTGCTTTAAAAATATATGTCCCTTCATCTAGTATTACAGGCAGCCAGCCAAATCAGATATCACTAAAACTTCAAAACAGCGATCTGGGAGGTAATTCGTGGCAGACACAAACAGAGATCATTAAGCCAATAACTTTAGATACTTGGCAATGGATTACCTTTGATTTTGCAACTGATGAATTTATAAATTTAGATGGAGGTTCTCCAGATCCTGTTGATAGAACTGATCTGGATAAAGTGGTAATACAAGTAAATTCAGAAAATAACTTTGATTCGGTTACAGCTTATATAGATGATTTTTCCTATGGTACAATGCCACCGGCAGATACACCACCTTTTGCTACCGATGATTTTGAAGGAAATGGAACAATAACAACTTGGTTAGGAGATGGTGCGGGAGCAGATACTGCATTTGCAAACCCTATTGATGGCAATGTTGAAGGAATGAATTATTCAGATACAATACTGTTATATGAAGATACAGGTGGACAATATGCTAATGTTCAATTCACCGTGGCTCCTAAATTTGACTTAATGGCTAAAAATAAGTTTACTTTAAAACTGTATGTTCCTTCATCAAGCATTACAGGCAGTCAGCCCAATCAAATAGCATTAAAACTTCAAAATAGTGATCTTGGTGGAAACTCATGGCAAACACAAACAGAGATCATCAAACCAATTATACTTGACGCTTGGCAAGAATTGACTAATATATTATGAAAAACATAAAATATATATTGATCTTTATTTTTTCTCTGGCACTCATGACCAGTTGTCAAGAAGATGACGTTTCTGTTGGAGATTTAATTACGCCTTCAAATATTCAAGTAGAAGTAGATATTGTAGGAGCCGACGCAAGTAATCCAAATGGTGATGGTAGCGGTACAGTACATTTTACAGCAAATGCAGATAATGCTATATCCTATCAATTTGTTTATAATGGTATTACTACATCTGCACCAGCTGGAAAACAAACCTATGATTTTTCAATTTTAGGTTTAAACACCTATGAAATTACTGTTAGTGCGTTTGGAACTGGCGGAATTTCCTCCAGCAAAACAATAGAAGTAATGGTATTGTCTACATATGCTCCTCCGGTAGATTTGGTCGAGATGTTAAATTCAAACAGCTCTCGAACATGGCGAATAAAAGCAGAAGCAAATGACCATTTTGGTTTGGGACCAGTTGGAGGATCAATTCCTGCTGAATGGTATGGTGCTGCCCCAGATGAAAAAGTGGGTACAGGCATGTATGACGACCGATATACCTTCAATGTTGATGGTACATTTACCCACGATACAGGTGAAGACGAAGCTGTTTTTGGACGTAAAGTTCTAATTGAAGAGTTAGGTGGTGCAGGAGGCACACCTGGCGGAAATGATATTCTAAATTATCCATTGAGCGATTATACAGGACAATATACGTTAACGGCACCTGGAGGTATAGAAACCATTAGTTTATCAGGACTTGGTTTTATGGGTTATTATATAGGTGGAGATCATAAATATGAAATTTTCTCACGTTCTGCCAATGAAATGCAATTAAGATCTACAGATGGTAATGGTGAATTTGATTGGTGGTTTATTTTGGTTCCTGAATAATGATTTTTAAGTGTTAAATATAAAAAGGAGCTAAATTATTGAGCTCCTTTTTTATCGATATACAATTCAAATAATAACTATACACTAGAAAAGTTTATGTTTAAAAAATTAAAACATATTTACCTATTTCTTTTGGTTGGTTTATTGAGTGTAATTGTGTTATCCTGCTCTGGAGAAGGAGATGATTCTCCTAATATTCCTCCACCACAAGATATTATTCCAACGAATCTAACCTTAAATATTGAGATCATTGGTGCTGATTCAAGCAATCCTAATGGAGATGGATCTGGAGTTGTACGTTGTACAGCCACAGCCACTGATGCGATAAAGTATGGATTTAAATTTGGAAATAGCTCCGAGTTACAAAACGCTAACGGAGTTATGGAATATACATTTACTGATTTAGGAATAAATAGCTATGTGGTTTCTGTTTATGCATACTCAAGTACAAATAATGTTATAAGTACCTCTAAAATCGTAGCTGTTATAGTTAATAGCTCTTCGGAAGCAACATGGTCAGATGAGTTTAATTATAATGGCGCACCAAATCCTTCTAACTGGACATATGATCTTGGAGATGGTGGCTGGGGAAATAATGAAGTACAAACCTACACTAATACAAATAATAATGTAATAGTAGAAGATGGTGTTTTAAAAATTATGGTAAAGGCAGAAGGTGGAGGATATACCTCTGCAAGAATAAAATCGGAAAATTTATTTGAATTCACTTATGGTAGAGTTGATGTAAGAGCCAAATTACCGTCATCTCAAGGCACTTGGCCAGCCATCTGGATGTTAGGTGCAAATTTTGATACCGTAGGTTGGCCAACTTGTGGCGAAGTAGATATTATGGAACAAACAGGTTGGGATAAAAATAAAATATTGGGTACATGCCATTGGTTTAGTAATGGAACTGCAAGTTATGGACTTGAAACAACAATAGCGAATGCATCAACCGAGTTTCATATTTATTCAACCGAATGGACAACCGAGTATATTAAAATGTACGTTGATGATATAGAATATTATGAGATTGCATTAAATAACACATTACCATTTGACGCTCCATTTTTTATAATTCTTAATGTTGCAATGGGTGGAACTTTAGGAGGTGATATTGATGCTGAATTTGTAGAGGATACTATGGAAATAGATTATGTAAGAGTTTATCAGTAACTGAAGTAAATAGTAAATTTTAAACGTAAAAAATTAATGTATTGTAATATATGATTAAAACCATGAAATTTATACACTTTAATTTATCTTCTAGAATTATTTAACTATTAATTATTTCAAAAACTCTAGTAATTATAGGGGCATAATTTTATACAATTGAATAAATAAATGTCGTAAAGCTCCATACAAATGGTCTTTTAAGTATTTAACTCCCTTTACAAACTATTTATTTACCAATACAATACCACAACAATTTAAAGATCGATAAAATATTCATGACCTT
>JARRKS010000305.1:0-2728 GCA_037387865.1 Flavobacteriaceae bacterium | reverse complement strand
TTTGGCATTTATTTGTATTAGGTGGAGCCATTTGTCATTTTTTTATGATATTTAAATATATAATCTAGATATGATCGATTTTAGAAAAGCTACAAACAAAAACGATTATTTGTTAATAGAACAATTAGCAGATAGTATTTGGCGTGAACATTATATACCAATTATTGGAATAGATCAAGTAAATTACATGCTTGATAAGTTTCAATCTGTTAAAGCAATAGCATCACAAATTGAAGAAGGATATCAATATTATGTTATTTATTTTGAAGAAGCACCTGTTGGATATCTTTCAATGCGTAAGGATGACAACATTCTTTTTTTAAGTAAAATTTATGTTTCAATTGACTATAGAGGAAATAGTATTGGAAAAGTGGCTCTTACTTTTGTTGAAAGCAAAGCAAAAGCAGATAGATTAAATACCATAAGACTCACGGTAAACAAGAACAATAATGCTACAAAATTTTACGAGAGAATAGGTTTTGTAAACAAAGGCCCCAAGGTAATGGATATCGGTGGTGGTTTCGTTATGGATGACTTTTTAATGGAAAAAGAAATTACCCTTTAATAATATCTTTATATTCCTCAAAAAAAGATTCAAACAAACTCATTTTTTCATTGAAGAATATCATAACTATTTGCCACGTATCTTTGTTGTGAATAGACACCTTTTGATTTAAAGACGCATAAATGCGAGAAATTTCTTTTTGATTGTCTAAAAAATATTCCTCTTCAAAAATAGCTTCCGGAAGGAATTCTTCTTTTAAAATAGATTTTAATGAGCGTAGTTTTTCCCAAACCTTAATTCTGTTTTCTAAATCGCATTCAAGGTCTAGAGCCACCAAAGCCAACTTTCTATCAAAATGAAATTTAAAGGACAACCCTTTTACTTTTGTATTGTAAAGAATCCATTTTCTTGGGAAAGACTTTCCGAAACTGGTCCAGAATTCTTCTCGTATTTGTTTAGATTCTTCTTTGCTAAACATTATATGATATACGCAATAATAACAGCCATTACAATGGTAAGCAATTTTGTAAGGTTGAATTTATGGCCTGCATTACTTTCAAACAAAATAATGGTAGAAATATGAAGAAAAATACCAATCACCAAACCAGAAATTTCTGTATAGTATTGTTTAACAAATTCTAATTGATTAGAAAGTATAACTCCAAGCGGTGTCATTAAAGCAAACAAAATCAAAAAGAAGGCAATTTTTAAATTGCTTAATTGTGATGCTAAAAAGAAGGTAGATAAAATAATGGCAATAGGCAGTTTATGTATTACCACACCATAAATTAAATTGTGGTGTGTTTCTATAGGTAATCCTTCCAATAGTGCATGTATACTTAAACTAATAAACAACAACCAAGGAAATAATTGCGAATTCTTATCTAAATGCAAATGCCCGTGTTCTGCACCTTTTGATAGGAACTCCAAGACAATTTGAAGCAAAATACCTATCATGATAAACAAACCAATATGTTTACCTTGATGATGATACACTTCTGGTAAAAAATCAAAAACCGTTACAGACAATAAAAATGCACCACTAAACGCCAACAATAGTTTTAAATTACTTTGGTGTGAAGGTTTAAAAATCAGGTCTAAAAGAAACCCAATAAGTACTGAAATAATTGGTAAAACAATCGCTATCATTTATTTAAATATCATAATTAGTCGTTCAGATGTTTTTTCATCATAACGGTTTAATTTATAATCACCAAACACATCCAACAGATGCACTTCAGCTTGTTCAAAAAGCATTTCAAAATCCTGTAATGTAAAGGCTCTCACACGTTCTTTAAATTCGTAATCTTTGCCGTCTGCATTAAAACTTATGTTCTTAAAGATGTAACCATCTTGTAAATATCGCTCTTGGTAAAATGTAATGCCTTCAACTGTTTTCTTATCTTTTGGCACCAAAGTATCAATAACTTGTTGCGAATTCATAAAATCAATAACACCAAAACCAGATTCGTTCAGATCACCTTTAATGGCTTTTATGGTTTTCAGGTTATTTTCCTCTTTATCAAAATACCCAAAACTGGTGAATAAATTAAAAACAGCATCAAACTGCTCACTGTATGACTTACACATATTATGAACTTCAAAATGAAGCGTTTCATTTTCAAATTGTTTGGCATAAGCAATACTGTTAATAGATAGGTCAACTCCTGTAACATCATAACCAATAGAGTTTAGGTATCTGGAATGCCGTCCTCTTCCGCAGGCTAGATCCAATATTTTAGAGCCTTCAGGAATATTTAAGTAACCGGTTAGATTGTCCATAAACATGCGTGCTTCAGATTGGTTTCTCTCTTTGTAAAGTAGATGGTAGTAAGGTGTATCAAACCATGAAGCGTACCACGATGTTTTGTCTTTTATCATATATGCATGTGTAACACTACAAAAATACTGTATTTTTGCAATCTATTTTGTGATTGCAATGGAGAATAATTTTCAGATGGTTGCCAAAACATTATTTGGCTTTGAAGACTTACTGGCAAACGAACTTAAACAATTAGGCGCTCAAGATGTAAAAATTGGTGTTAGAAATGTGAGTTTTGTTGGCGATAAAGGCTTTATGTATAAAGCTAATTTGGCCTTACGTACAGCCATTAAAATATTAAAACCTATTAAGACGTTTCGTGTGTTAAGCGAAAAGGATCTATATGACCAAGTGTATAAAATGCCTTGGGAAAAGTACATGAAACCAACAGGAACATTGGC
>JARRKS010000304.1:0-2743 GCA_037387865.1 Flavobacteriaceae bacterium | reverse complement strand
GACAAGTTCAATTCTTTTTATAATGCATTTCCAGTTATTAAAGCAAAAACTTCTGCTTTGAGGGATGCTAGAATCAATTTAACACAAGCAATTCGAATAGTTCTTGCGAACGCACTTGGTTTAATTGGAATCTACGCTCCGGAAAGGATGTAAAAAGATTCAATGAATTAACCTATTACTGTATATTGCTGATGATAATTTTCAAATATCTGTCTTCTAATCTAAACATGGGTATATACAATTGAATACATCATTTCTCAATAAGAAAGTAAACGCAATAGAAGTAAAAGAAAAAGCGATATCAACTCTGTTAGCTGAAATGGAAAATACCGCTTTTCAAGGGAGAAAACTGGGAGAAGCAGTTACAGTTTGGGAAAGCATGCTTAAAGATAAAGATTTGACTATTGTTTTGGGTCTTTCTGGTTCGATGAGTACAGCTGGACAATGGAAAATAATCAATTGGTTGATTGAGAAAAGGTTCATTGATGTTGTTGTTTCAACAGGAGCGAATATTTCAGAGGATATTGTTGAGGCTATGGGTTTTAGCTACTGGCAAGGCAGTCATATTATTAATGATTATGATCTTCTTAAACACGATCTTAACCGTTATTACGATGTTTATGGGAAAGAAACTGACTATAGAAAAATGGAAGAATTATTAACTGATTTTATTTTCACTTTAAAACCAGATTTTCAATATTCATCAGCTGAATTTTTTTATCTGCTTGGAACTTTCTTAGAACAAAGATCTGTTAATAGTATAGCTGCTGTAGCTGCTAAAAATAAGGTGCCAATTTTTAGTCCAGCAATGACTGATAGTGCTTATGGAGAAGCCTTTTTGATGGCAAAAAATCAAGGACATAATATTATTCTAGATTCTGTTAAAGAGTTCGATCAATTTGTTAGTATAGGTGAAAACACAAAAGATGTTGGGGTTATTTATATTGGAGGTGGTGTGCCAAAGGATCTAACACAACTTATTGCAATATCTGTTTCACCTAGAACTGAGGACAAAGGTGTTCCAGGTCGCAAGGGTCATTTAAGAAAAAGTCTACAAGAATATTATTATCCGCATAAATATGCAATTCAAATAACTACCGATTCTCCCCAATGGGGGGGCTTATCCGGGTGTACCTTAGAAGAAGCGGTTAGTTGGGGAAAAATTGATAATTACGGGAAAAGAGCTGTGTGTTATTGCGATGCAACAATTGCTTTGCCCATTATAACTCATGCCCTCAATGAACGAGTTAAGAAAAGGAATCAAAAACCCGATCTTTCTTGGTTATTTAAAGCAGTAGTTTAGGTGTTAAGTCTAGTTATTAATGAGCTTATCATCAAAGGTAAAATTATTGTTGCCTCTCCTTTAACCATAATCTGTTTTGCTTTTTCATTTATTTTACCCCATGATATAGCCTCTATAGGTTTTGCACCAGAAAGACTACCATCCAACTCTTCTGCTGTAGTTAAATATACAGCATAATCTAATCCCTCTCTAAATTGATTCCACCAGATTGTATGGTGCTTTGCTATTCCGCCACCCACAATTAAGGCTCCTGTTTTCTTAGCTGAAAAAACAATATCATTCAAGTCTCCAGAATCCTGCAATAAATTAATTTTAATATTATGATCCTGACTAAATAGCCATGTCTGATAGCCCACAGCCCCATCAGTAATTCCAGGTATAAAAACTGGTATTTTATTTTTTGCAGCCCAAAATAATATTGAACTTTCATTGCAAATACGCGATCCTATCTCATAACAGAATTGACTAGTTGAAAGTTCCTTAATTCCTTCCTCCCACAAATCATTAAGCATGTCTTGAACTTTTTTCTCAATTATCATACCATAACTTTCATTGGGTACTAGAACATTACCCAATCGATTTATTCCCTTCTTATGCAATTCGCTATCATCCATTCTAAACGATCCTTTGTAATATTTTTTCCAGCATCTCGCTATATCGTGGTCTAAAGTACCACAAGTTGTAATTACTAAATCAACCATTTTTCGTTTAACTAACTCTTTAAAAACACCCCTGGTTCCAGTTGCAACTAAATTAGCTGTAAAGGATAAAAATTTAATACAATCTTTTTCTTTTATCATTCGCTCTAAAATATTAACACTACTTGAAAGTTTCCCTGCTGTAAAACCCCAAGCGTCTCCCATTTGGATTATTAATTCATCAACAGTGAGATTCTTGCGAAATTTGTAATCTTTAACATAATCCTTTAGCATTATTAATCCATTTATCCGCTTTTTTATATTTTAAGAAGTTCATTCCAATTTATTATTTTTTAAATAAAATATTTCTCTTTTAAAAGAGTCCTGCATCTCTTAATTTTAAAGCTTGAGTAATTTTTCCTTCAAGTTTTAATTTTCCAGTGAAAAATGCTTTTTCCCCACTTAATTTACCATTTATTATATCAACGTAATCTTTCTCAGATATTTTTAACGTAAGTGTCGGATAATTTTCTAATCCATTTTTTACTTTTAATATTTGATTTTTTATTTTTACTGTCCATTCTCCTCCGTTATTACCTGAAATATTTATATTAACAATCACATCAACACCTTTTGCTTTTTTTGGATTGAATCTTGTCGGTAAAATTTTTTCAAAAAAATCTTTAGGTGTTTTAACTTCTAACATTTTTCTATTCCTTCAAATATGTGAATATGTGTTTATTAATTTCTTTTTTACATAGACTTTTATTGTCTAAACATATCTTTCTCTTTTGGTCTGTAT
>JARRKS010000303.1:0-3335 GCA_037387865.1 Flavobacteriaceae bacterium | reverse complement strand
TAATTTTTCAGCTAAAGGCGAAACGACCTGGTATGAATATGCATTATTTATTTCAAAACATTTCTTAAAATACAATCCTTTATGGATAACAGCTGTTAGTGCAATTAACTCAAAAGCAAAAAGACCGTTGTACAGTGTATTGGATAACACAAAATCATTACAAATACGATCAAAGCAAAGTAATTGGCAAAACAGTGTTGATGAAGTTGTTATTAGTATTTTGAACAATTAATTTGTTGAAATCAATTTCAAAAACTGTATTTTTGAAATTTTATGGAAACGAATATAATTGAATATGACAAAATATAGCAATAGTTTATTAACAGCAATCCAAGCGTCCTTAAAAGCAGGAAAAGCGATTATGGAAGTTTATAATTCGGTGATTGATGTCGAATACAAAGACGACAAATCGCCTTTGACTGATGCTGACAAAAAAGCTAATACTATTATCAATTCATATCTAATTCCTACAAAAACCCCGATAATCAGTGAAGAAAACAAGCAGTCTGATTTTAATATTAGGAAGAATTGGGACACTTGTTGGGTCGTAGATCCAGTTGATGGCACCAAAGAATTTATTAAACGAAATGGGGAGTTTACTGTAAATATTGCTTTAGTAAAAAACAATAACCCTATTCTTGGAGTCATCTATGTTCCAGCTATTAAAACTATTTATTTCGCCGATGTTATTAATAAATTAGGTTTTAAATCTGAAATTAGTTCACATGAAGCATCAATTACCGAAGTATTAAATGCAGCGACTAAACTTCAACCAAAACCAATCAATTCTAACCCTGTAGAAGTTGTTGGAAGTCGCTCACACATGAGTCAAGAAACATTAGATTTTGTTGAAGAATTAAAACAAACAGGAAAAGATGTAGAAATAGTTTCAAAAGGAAGTTCTTTAAAGTTTTGTTTGGTTGCCGAAGGTAACGCTGATGTTTATCCAAGATATGCACCAACTATGGAATGGGATACTGCGGCCGGTCAAGCCATTTGTAATGCGGTTGGCATTGATGTTATTTCAAAAGAAACGAATAAACCATTATTATACAATAAAGAGAACCTGCTAAACCCATGGTTTTTAGTGTCTAAAACTTAAAACCTATGGGTAAATATAAAAAAGAATCACATCTACGAAGTATTATAAAAGGTATCTCATGGCGAATAGTCGCTACTTCAGATACTATTTTAATAGTTTTAGCCATTACCTGTTTATCGGGAAATTGTAGTATTCATGATGCCTTGAAAATTGGTGTAGCAGAGTTCTTAATAAAACTTATTGTGTATTATGTTCATGAAAGAGGATGGCAAAGAGCTTTAAAAGATGGTAAACTGTCGGCAAGAAAAACACTTTTTAAAACAATTTCTTGGCGCGTTATTGCAACAACAATGACCTTTGTTATATCTGGAACAGTGCTTAAGGCATTTAATGAAATTGCACTATACATTGCCCTTATCGAATTATTTACGAAATTTGTACTTTATTATTTTCACGAAAGATTGTGGTTAAAAATACCACTTGGAAAAATCAGGAATTTTTTCTTGAACATAAGGAAGTAAAATGAAAGACAATATTATCCCTCATACATACCAGATTTCAGTTAAAGACAGAAAAAAGGGAAACAACCACAATTCCTTTCTACTGTGGTTTACAGGACTTTCTGGTTCTGGAAAATCAACCATTGCAAATGTTGTAGAACAAAAACTTCATCAAAACGGTATAAAAACCTACACACTTGACGGCGATAATATTAGAAAAGGAATTAATAAAGACCTTACTTTTTCGCCAGAAGACAGAACTGAAAACATTCGTAGAATAGCCGAAGTTGCCGCTCTCATGGTGGATGCAGGACTGGTTGTTCTTGCTGCATTTGTATCACCCTACAAAAAAGATAGGGAAAACATTAAAAGTATCGTTAAAGATGTTAATTTTGTCGAAATATTTATAAACACAAGTATTGAAGAATGTGAACGACGAGACGTAAAAGGACTTTATAAAAGAGCAAGAGCTGGAGAAATTAAAAACATGACAGGTATTTCAGCACCTTATGAAGCACCAACTCATCCGGATGTTGAAATTAAAACAGAAAACGAATCAGTAGAGGCAGCAGCCAATAAAATTATAGATTTTATAACTGAAAAATTAAAACTCTAAAAATGAGTAAGTATTTTTTAAATTATTTAGACGAATTAGAAAGCGAAGCAATTTTTGTTTTGCGAGAAGTGTGGGCGCAATTCCAAAACCCAGTGATACTTTTTTCAGGAGGAAAAGATTCAATTGTAGTTACCCATTTAGCAAAAAAAGCATTTTATCCTTCAAAAATACCTTTCCCTTTAATGCATGTTGATACTGGGCATAATTTCCCAGAGACTATTGCCTTTAGAGATAATATTATTAAAGAGTTAGGTGCCCAACTAATTGTTGGATCAGTACAAGACTCTATTGATGAAGGTCGCGTGGCTGAAGAAAAAGGAAAAAACGCCACTAGAAATGCCCTTCAAACCACAACCCTATCTAGAGCCAAAGAACGTTTCTTTTCTCATAGAGATGATTTTGGTCAATGGGATCCTAAAAACCAACGCCCTGAACTTTGGAATATTTTTAATGGCAAGCATTTCCAAGGTGAACATTTTAGAGCTTTTCCAATAAGCAACTGGACAGAAATGGATATTTGGAATTATATAAAAAGAGAAAACATAGAAATTCCTTCCTTATATTTTGCCCATGAAAGAGAAGTAGTTTGGAGACAAAACTCATGGATACCAAATTCAGAATTTTTAATTCTTGAAGACCATGAAGAAATCGTTACCAAAAAGATACGTTTTAGAACATTAGGAGATATTACCATTACAGGAGGTGTTGAATCTGATGCAGACACACTTCAGAAAATAGCTGACGAAGTTGCTGGGATGCGCCAAACAGAGCGAGGTAATCGTAGCGACGATAAACGTTCCGAATCAGCCATGGAGGACAGGAAAAGACAAGGGTATTTTTAAAAAGCTAAGAAGAAGAAATTATGGCATTAGACAATAATCAATTATTACGTTTTACAACAGCAGGTAGTGTTGATGACGGAAAGAGCACATTAATAGGAAGACTTCTTTATGATTCAAAATCTATTTTTGAAGATCAATTAACAGCCATTGAAAACACAAGTAAAAGGAAAGGTCACGATGGAGTTGATTTAGCATTATTTACAGATGGTTTAAGAGACGAAAGAGAGCAAGGTATAACTATTGATGTTGCTTACAGATACTTTACAACACCAAAACGTAAATTTATAATAGCAGATACACCTGGGCATATACAATATACCCGCAACATGGTTACA
>JARRKS010000302.1:0-4946 GCA_037387865.1 Flavobacteriaceae bacterium | reverse complement strand
TAGTTTTTTCTCTTCGGCTTGATGTAAACTATCTGCAACTATTTGATTGTTGAAAACAATGTTCTGAATTTCGGTTCTTGCCTTATCTACTTTTTCGTTATCAGTTAAAATATGATACTGTTCTAAAAAATCAAGGGCAATTTCATGACGATTTAATTTTTTATTTATTTCATAAAGATTTTTTAATAGAACAGACTCTGGAGTCCAATTATTCGTTTTAAATATTTTTAAGCAATCTTCACATTCTTTTAAGGCTTTAGTGTAATTTCCAAATCCATAATCTATTTGACATTGCCATAAATGAATATTCATTGAAAAATTTCTCGTGTATTGAGGATTGGGAAATTGACTTGTAACAGTCTTGTATTCTTCTAAATACTTTGTGGCTTCTGTAAATTGATTCTCGTTTATATAAATTTCAAGTAGTTTACCAGTCCCAACTGAAGCATATTCTTCAAGTCCTATTTCTTTTGATAAATTAATGGCTTTTTTCCAATATTCTATCGATTTTGTAAAGTCTCCTAATTTATAGTAGACCTCACCTAAATTACCATAGGCGCCTGATATACTTTGTTTTATATTATGTTTTATACTTAATTGTAGATGTTCTAAATGATATTTTTCTGCTTCTTTGTAATCACCTAAATCTCTGTAAATGAAGCCTTGATGTGCAACACTCCATCCTTCATTTAATACATCTCCCAATAATCTATAAAGATTTTGAGATTTTTGTAAAGTTTTAAAGGCATTAGTGTAATCATCATATTGAGCATACAAATATCCTAAACGAAAAAGCTTTTCTGCATATATAAAACTATCTTTAGAAGTTCTGGCTAATTCTAATCCTTTGGTATAAATATCCTCTCCAGTTGAATATTCTTTGAGTTGAAAATAAACCTTGCCAATTAGAGTATGTGCTTCAATTTCATATTTTAAACTCTTTTTTTCTTGAGCCAATTGAAGCATTTTTTTACTTAAAACAAGAGCGCTATCTGTCTTTTTAAACAGATAATAATCTTCAACTAAATCAATCAGAAACCTTGAATGATATATTATTATAGTAGCTAATAAAGATTGATTTTCAATATTAAATTAATAAACTAAATCTTTTTTGCTTGCAATTAATTAAATGTGCTAAAACGTTTAATGTTGTATTAATACTGAAAAATTTCTATAATTATTGTAACAGTTAAATTTAAGTTTATTAAATGTTATACGAAGTTCGTCTATTTTTTTATAAAGAAAGTCAAATAGTGTATTTTTTATTTTACCAAATACAAACCCAAAAATACAGCTAGAAAACCAATGATAAAACTTGCAATAGTATATAAGGCAAAACTAATAAAATCACCATTCTTTAAAAATACATGAATTTCATAAGCAAACGTAGAAAAGGTAGTAAAACCGCCACAAAAACCTATAGCCAAAAACAAGATGGTATCCTTCGAGATGGAGTTATATTTTAAGGACAGACCTAAAACAAGACCTATGATAAAGCTACCTATAATATTGGCTGCAAAAGTACCATAAGGAATTCCGGTTTCAGTATTGTTTAAAAATCGCCCAACTATAAAACGCAATACACTTCCTAAACCACCGCCTAAAAAAACGAGTATTAAGTTTTTCATCTATTTTACAGCAATATATATTTGTGTTATCCAATCGGCTGGATTAGGTGTACTCATTGGATCTGTTTGGTAAACCTCAAGCATTGGGCCGTTTTCAGCAAATTCAAAATGTGACTCTGTAACAAATTTCATACTTTTATCCCAAGCTTCTTTAAGGTTGCTATAGTTACCTTTAAGAGTTGTGTAGACTGCTTTAAAAGGTTCTAGTTGACCTGTTAGAATACCACTTTCTGATGTGGTAATCACTTGATTAGATGTAGGTACGCAACAAGAGAAAATGGTGGCATTATTAGCCTCATCCCATTTGTGAAAATACACAAATGGAGCACCAGCGATTGGTATATTGTTAGTCATGGCATACTGCTCAACTTTTGAAAGCATTTCTTTCATTTTAGATTCAAACTCACTAATCTTACTTGAAGTTGTATTATAAAGATAAAAGCCTCCACTATGGGTTGTCTCACCATTTATGACAATACTATAGGCTTTCATGCTTTCTATGGCAATACTATCTAGTTTTTCAAGACCACGTTCAAAATCAGGACCTATATTTTCTTCCATGCCTCCTGTAAATGTTGAATACATCTTGAATAGGAATGGTAAATCTTTACCTGAAATATTCCAAGTTACTTCAGTTGAATTATCTTCATTAGAATTAAAATTCCATGACACTTCAGATGGCGGGAAATCTCCAAATTGCATGTGCTGCGTTATAGATTTATTTTGAACTGTATCTATGGTTGTCATTTTTCCAATACCATCCTCATCTTCCCAAGAATATGAGCCACCAACACCACTTGTCTGTTCAGGAAAAGTTATTTTAGTATCTGGATTCTTTTCAATCCAAGATGACCAGGCAGGCCAGTTTTTAAAGTCAATAACATTATTATAAATCACAGAAGCTGGCGCTTGAATAGTTCTTGACCGCGTCACACTAAATTCATTGGGTTGTACAGCAATATAAATTGCAACACCAATAATTGCGATTAGAAGTAGAAAAAATAGGTATTTTATAAATTTCATTTTTTGAAGAATTTATAGTCTTCCAAAGATAATCAATTTTAAAGTATCTCTTCAATATTTGCGTATTGTGTTAATAATGAAAAAATAAAGACAGACCGTTATCTATTTAAAAATAAATTTGAGTAAAGCAATAAAAAGGATAAATGAAATAAAAGCTAACAATACCCAAATACTACCTTTATAGTATCGTCTGTGAAGCTTTAAATCTTTCCTGTAGGTATAGGTTATGACTATCACAAAAGCAATAAAAAATAAAATTCCAAAAATCCATTGTCCTTTTGTGAACATATAATTATTTTTACACAAATTTAATTAAAACCTTTTAATAAATGAAAGATAAGATAGAAGCTGTAAAACAATTTCATAATGCATTTAAAATAGGATATAATGAAATGCCAAAAGCAGATTTGGGATTAGAAAAAAACACCTTACGTTTCAATTTAATGAAGGAAGAAAATGAAGAATATTTAGATGCAGCAAATACTAATGATCTTGTTGAAGTTGCAGATGCTTTGGGCGATATGCTTTATATTTTATGCGGTACCATTATTGAGCATGGTTTGCAATACAAAATTGAAGAGGTTTTTAATGAAATACAAAGAAGTAATATGAGCAAATTGGCTGAAAACGGAGAACCTATTTATCGTAATGATGGGAAAGTTTTAAAAGGGCCAAATTATTTTAAACCAGATATAGCAAAGATTTTAGATAACTAAAAAGAGCCACTTAAAGTGGCTCTTTTTTTATTTTCTCCAACAATATATTAAACTTTATATCTCCAGCCAAAAGGATCTTCAGCTTTGTTAGTTTGTATATCTGTAATTCGTTTTTTTAAATAGCTTGCATAAGAGTTTTCCAGTTCTGGTAAGTTGTAATCTGTACCTTGGTAACCAAAACCAGAAATTGGAGATACTACAGCAGCAGTTCCTGCACCAAACATTTCCTTAAGACTTCCATTTTTAGCAGCTTCAACAACTTCTTGAACTTTTATGTTCCTAACTTCAACTGGAATGCCTTTGTCTTCAGCTATAGCAATAATACTTTTACGTGTAATACCATCTAATATTCGATCACTTGTCGGTTTCGATCACTTGTCGGTGCTGTAATCAGTGTGTCATTTATTCTGATGAAGATATTCATTGCACCAGCTTCTTCAATATTTTCATGAGTATTATCGTCAGTCCAAATAACCTGATTGTAACCTTTTTCAATAGCCAATTGTGTTGGATAAAACTGTCCAGCATAATTACCTCCTGCTTTTGCATAACCAACACCACCATTAGCTGAACGTGAATATTTTTCTTCTATTAACACTTTTACTTTGCCAGCAAAATAAGCTCCAGAAGGAGCGCAAGCTATAATAAATTTATATTCATCGGCTGGAGATGCATGAAAACCTTTTCCAGACGCAAATACAAAAGGTCTAACATAAAGTGAGCTACCTTCTTTTTTTGGTATCCAATTTTTATCAACTTGTAACAAAGTTTTTAGGCCTTCCATGAAATAATCTTCTGGCAATTCTGGCATAGCTAAACGTTTTGAAGAAATATTCAAACGTTTAAAATTATCTAAAGGTCTAAACAGCCAAACATCATCATTACTGTCTTTATAAGCTTTCATACCTTCAAAAACAGATTGACCATAATGAAATATTTTGGCCGAAGGATCTAAAACTATTGGTTGATAAGGCACTACTTTAGGTTCTTCCCATTTACCATTTTTAAAATTACATTCCAACATATGGTCAGTATAAACCTTACCAAACGCCAAATTATCAAAATCTACATCATGTATTTTGGTAGTTTTTGCTTTTATAACTTGTATATCGTTAACTAAATGATTCATTCTTTTATCATTAAAATGAGTGACAAAATTACGTATTATTCATGGTATAAAAAACAGAAACTTTTCTTAAAAGTTTTATCTTTACGTTTCAATCTTTATAATTTATATGTCGTGAAAAAAATAACCTTATTAGTGATAGCGTTAGTTATAGTCTCTTCTTGCAAAGGTCAAAACGATTCTTATGCTTCATTTGGTGAAGAGATAAGCGTTGATGATGCTGTAAGTATAAGTGTAGCCTCTGAAAAATATCAATCAATAAAAATGGGTGATAGTATAGATTATAAGCTAACTGCAACTGTTAATGAAGTATGTCAAGCTAAAGGATGTTGGATGACCTTAAATATGGATGATGGCAATGAAATCATGGTAAAATTTAAGGATTATGGTTTTTTTGTACCTAAAGATATATCAGGAAAAGTGGTTATCATTCAAGGAAAAGCATTTATAAAC
>JARRKS010000301.1:0-4770 GCA_037387865.1 Flavobacteriaceae bacterium | reverse complement strand
TATTCGTGGCAGTGATCCAAATGCAGCGGTCTATTGGCTTGCAAGAATGGTTGAAGGTGGTGAAGATGTAAAATTTATTGCCAGAAGAATGCTTATTTTAGCAAGTGAAGATATTGGTAATGCTAATCCTACAGCTTTAGTCATTGCTAATAATACGTTTCAGGCAGTTTCTACTATTGGTTATCCTGAATCTCGGATTATTTTAAGTCAGTGTGCCACATATTTGGCTTGTTCTCCAAAAAGCAATGCTTCATACAAAGCCATAAAAAATGCACAACAGCTAATTAAGGAAACTGGCGATTTAAGCGTTCCTTTGTCTATTAGAAATGCTCCAACAAAGCTCATGAAAGAATTAGACTATGGTAAAAATTACCAGTATGCCCATGACTACGAAAATAATTTTATAGAGCATGAATTTTTACCAGATGAAATAAAGAATACAAAATTTTATGAACCTGGTAATAATAATAGGGAAAATACTCAAAGAGAATTTCTTAAAAAACGTTGGATCGATAAATACGATTATTAGTTATATTAAAACTTAATGGGTAATTGCTCTTGTTTTAAAACATCGTTTTCATAATATTCTAAAACCCATTGTGCATCCTTTTGATAAATAATTGCTTCTTGACCTTCAACTAAATACACATTTTTAAGTCCAGTACTCTTGAGCTTGTAAACCACTTTTGGTGTACTATCTACCAATTGAAAACCATTATCAATGGCTTGAGCATATAATAATCCAGAGGCAGACTCAACAGTTTCATCAGGTTTTACTTCTACAACTTCAACTTCTTTAGCGTCTGGTTCCTTTACAATAGCAGTAGTAGCCACAGTTGTTGCAGCTACAGTTTCGACAGCTTCTATTGCTTCAAAAGTATTTTCGGCTTTAAGAGCTTTAATTTCTTCTTTTAATTTTTCAACCTCGTCTTCAGTGGAAGTATTGTTATTGGTTGAATTGGAGTCAGCTAAAATGGCTTCATTAGGTTGATATTCATATGATACTTCATCAAATGATGTAAATGCATCTCGTAATGCCAATTGATTTGCTTTTTCATATTCCTTTTCTCGTGTTTCTCCTACTTTGGTTTCAAACACTATTTTACCATTGCAGTCTTTAAGTACAACCTGAAGTTTGGTTTTGAACATTCCTGAACTGTTTAGAACATTAGAATTTAAAGCTAAACATCTATTATTTGACATGTCCTTTGGATAACTATCATCTTGCATTACTACTATAAAACCTTCTTTTTCAAATAAAAATTTGGTTAATGAGTTCAACTGATATTTATCTGCCTCTTTCAAAAAATCATATTTATTTGGCACAATAACATATTTGTAATTGTTCAAGTTTGTTTGAGAATAACTCAAGTTTATAACACAGAAAAAAACTATTGATAAAATTATTTTTTTAATCATGACTTTTAAAGTTTGTTAGGATAAAAATATACATTATCATTTATAAATATGTTTTTAATTCCATTAAATTAGTTATTTGCTTTATATTTTTGTCTACTTCTTCATTGTGATAATTAAAATGAATAACTCGAAATCCAACTTTTAAAGCTCCTAAAATATCGGCTTCATAATTATCACCTATCATAATGCTATTTTCAACATTGGCTTGAGCCAAATTTAATGCGAAATTAAAGACCTTTGCATTAGGTTTCTTTACTCCAACCACTTCAGAATTAGTTACAGTATTAAAATATTGACTGATTTTAGAATTTTGAAGTTTACCTTCTTGTACTTCCTTAAAACCATTGGTAATGATGTGAAGATTGTATTTTGGTTTTAAATAATCCAAAACATGAATAGTATCGTCAAACAAATGATTAAAAGAACTTAAATTGTCTATATAATCGTCAGACAGTTTATCTATTACTTGATCATTTACTGTAACACCTAATCTTTTAAAAGTATCAGAGAGTCTTCCGTATCGAAGTGAAGCTTTATCTATACGCTCTTCTCTAAACAATTTCCAATAACCAAGATTAATGGGTTCATAAACGATTTATATTACTGAACGTGTAATTATGAAAAACAGGAACAAACTCTCCATTTACCTGTTTAATGACTTGAATGATTTCGTTCATGACCTTTTTCTTATCTAATAATGATTGTGTACTTATTAAAACATAATCCATGATATGAAATGAATTAACCCTTAAAGGTGTCTGAACTTCATAATCCAAATCATAAAAAAGAAATGGCGTACATGTTCCAGCCCTAAATCCAATATGATTTACATATCCCATAGTATAATCTTCAGCAATTTCTAAATTTACAAGGTTTCTGTATGATTCTGGCAGATTAACTCTAGAAAATGATTGCCTAGACATGGTTAAGGAAGTATTTATTATGGCTTCCAGTTTAACTTTTTCCTTTTTCAAAACATCTATATCATCTGTAGCAAAATAGGACGCTTTTAAACCAACTCTGCAATAGTCTGCCATTTGTTTTATAAGAGTTTTATACTTCTTTTTATTTACATTAATACCCTTGTCATAAGTAGAATAATCTCCAATTAAAAAGAACATTAAAAACTTAAAATTATATTGTTTCTGCTTATTTATAATGTATTTAAAAGTATCATAAGGATCATGCTTCATTCCAAATAAAACAGCATATCGCTCATAAAGATTTCTTAAATTCAAACTAAAAAGGTCTTTAAATGTTCCTCCAAGAGTTCTTAAAATACCTTTAAGTTTATAATTATAAGCACTTGGGACATCAATAATAGGTTTTATGCTATACGATCTTTCTGGAAAATTATAATTTGGATAATGTACTTTAAGCGTTTCTTTAAACTTATATGCCCATATATCAACTACTGGCTGGTCTAAAAAATTATTTTTGTACGCAAGACTTTCTTTCGCTAAAAAACGACCATAAGCATCTTTCACTTGTGGTAAATATTCTTCGTATCTGCTTAATAAATAAAAAGATGCAGCAAAAATATCAAATGGTATTGTGCTTTTTTCACCATTATAAAAAAAGCATTTTGTATTATCCCAATGATGAATATGAATATCTATATCTGAAATTCCTTGTTCAAACAATATGTCATGTTCTTTTATAAAAATCTCATTACCCAAAGGTTGCCTTGTATAAGACATTTTTAAACTGTCATGGGCTATAAATTCTTCAACCGTGGTAGTAAAAGACACTGGAATACCTAAAATCCTTGTACAAACTTGTTTAAAAGTGTACTTCAATCTAGGTGTTATTTTATGGGTATATACTAATAACATTTAAAGCAGGTTTTCGTCTGTAAAGCTAAAGTATGCTTTTTCTGTTACTATCAAATGATCCAACACTTTTATATCTAAACTTTCAGAAGCCAACTTTAGTTTTTGGGTTAAATTTTTATCAGCTTCACTAGGTTTTAATGTTCCTGATGGATGATTATGAACCAATATTAATCCCGTGGCACCAACCTGTAGTGCATTTTTAAGAACCAACCGTACATCAACCAAAGTGCCTGTGATACCTCCTTTACTTAACTGATTTTTCTGTATTACTTTATTAGAATTATTCAAGTATATGATCCAGAATTCTTCGTGTGGTAATTCTCCGAGAATGGGCTGCATCAGTTCAAATACCGAAACACTAGATGTTATTTTCTTTTGCACAAGAGCTTCTTCTCCTCTACGTCTTCTACCTAGCTCCATAGCTGCTGCAATGGTTATGGCTTTGGCTTCACCAATGCCTTTAAATTCCATGAGTTCTTTAATAGATAACTTTCCAAGGGCATTCAAATTATTATCAACGCTAGATAAAATACGCTTGCATAGATCTACTGCGCTTTCATTTTTACTGCCAGAACCAATAAGTATAGCGACCAATTCTGCATCACTCAATGCATCTTTTCCTTTATCTCGAAGTTTCTCTCTGGGCTGATCGTCTTGCGACCAATTCTTTATAGAAAATGAAGATGGTTTTTCGTGCATTCGTTAAAGATAAAAATTGTAATTTTCAGAAGCAATTAAATTTTAATCGGATGAAATCTATTTTTCATGAAACTGCATATACCGAAATTCTGGAACGCATTAATAACCTAAATAAGGACACTCAAGCACAATGGGGAATTATGACTGTTGGTCAAATGGTTTGGCATTGCCAAGGACCTTTAAATATTATACTCCAAAAAAATGATTATGGTATGAAACCTAGCTGGCTTGCCAAAGTATTTTTTAAAAAATCATTATATAATGATAAACCATGGGGTAAAGGTTTACCTACTGCAAAGTTTTTAAAAACCAAAGAGGCAAAAGATTTTAAATTTGAAAAAGAAGTTTTAGTTGGTTTGTTAAAAGAATTGTACTCCTATAGAGAGCAAGAAGAGTGGAAACCTCATCCTGCTTTTGGTTATTTTACTAAACAACAATGGGGACAAATGCAGTATAAACATTTAAATCACCACCTAAATCAATTTGGTGTATGATGAATTATCCGCCAAAAATACATCAAGATAACAATATAGAGCATATGGTAGAGGTTTTAAAGACCTACCCATTGGCGACCATTATTTCTGTAAAAGACAATGAACCTATTATTACGCATTTGCCTTTAATTTATAGAGAATCTGATAGAAAGCTCATTGGGCATATAGATATCTACAATCCACAGGCTAATTTGTTAAAAGACGATAATGATATAACGATTATTTTTTCGGGGCCTCAATGTTATATATCTCCAAGTGTATATACAACCGACCAATTACCAACCTGGAATTATATAAAAATACATTTAAAAGGAAAAGTACAG
>JARRKS010000300.1:0-3137 GCA_037387865.1 Flavobacteriaceae bacterium | reverse complement strand
AAAGGGTAGTGTGAAGTCGAAATCGTTTTCGATTTTCAATCAAAATTATTGATTGCAGTAATTTTATTGTAAGAAAATTAGATTGTTTTAAAATTTCAATAGTTTATAGGCATAAATATTTCTGCCTTCCATTCAAGTTCATCTCCACCATAAAAAGGGTTGTTCAGAAAAAATTCCATAGGCTTTTCTAAAATACTCATTTCATGCCTCAAGGCATAATCATAAAGTGCGAACCAACCTATGTCTGATGTTTTGTAATTACAATAATACATAGCCTTTATTGCAGATTTAGATATAAGTTTGTCAAATTTAATGTTGTTACTTACAGGAAGTGAATCTCTATCCTTTATTGCGAAGCAAAATCTAAAATCAATTAGGTCATTATACATATCCCATTTATCTATAATTATAAAAGGGAAATTTTTTCTCTTCAGCTCATGTTCTTCTAAAAAAGTAAGCAATGTTGCATTATTTTTCATCATTTCTTTAGCCTTGTCTCTAGAAGTAATATTAGTCAAACTGATATAAGCATATGTAGATTCTGGTATGGTATCAATTCCAATAATTTTGACCTTGAATTTATGCTCTAACTGAAAATCCATCCCATTTTTATAATCTTGAATCAAATTGAGAGATTTTGTTTTGAATTTTGTTTCAAGAAAAGGTGCTGTTAATCGGTTAAAAATAGAATGCTCTTTTTCATTAATCCCTGCACGAGCTAAAGAAATACTATCATTGATTGATTGGAAGTACCAATTAATATTCAAGGACATGTTTTCACTTACCACAGTTTGACTGATAAATTCAAAAGGAGTTTTTGTGTTGATTGTATATTGAGAAGAATCTAATTTTTGGTTTGTCAAACTCCATTCTTCAACCCCTTTAAATAGTGTTCCAGGTGATGTTTTAGCTTTAAATTCTATAATAGAATCATTAGGCTTTATAAATAAATACCAGGCTAAAACACCCAGTAATAAAATAAGGATAATAAATTTAATTTTCTTCATATAAAACCCTATTGGCTTGAAACCATATCGAGATTATCCACTACAAATTTTCCTAAATCCCTTCCTTGTTGCAAGCCAACTTCAATTGCCGCCCTATAATGAATACCTCCATACATTCTGCTTATAGCTGCTTCGGCAGCTGCTTCATTGAATGAATTGAATGAACGAATAGGCAAACCATAAGGCAGCTCTGTATCATCGTTAAACGAGAAGTCATCACCAAAAATACTTGTTAATGCCGTTGATGCTGCTCCTGAAACCACTGAGTGACCACTGGTATATTCAGGAAAAGGCGGAGTTTGTAATACTGGTGTCCAATCTTCATCTATATACTGATTTATAAGTGTTTCTGGACGAATAAGATTGCTCCTATATTTTTCGTCCCAGCAACTTATAAAACCGTCCATCAATGCTATAGAAGTTTTGGTATAAGCATAAACCGTTTTATTAAAATCGGCATTATCTTTTCTACAGGCAATTTTACATATACCAATCCAATGGGCTCCAGGTGTAATCTTTTTTGTAGCAAACATTAAATGTCCTTTGTGAGTAGATACATAAGGATTGCAATCCCAAAATTGAGCAATCTGTATTTCTTGTGAAGCTTCTCCTTCTTCATCAATTCTATTTTTTACTTCATAAACTTCCATTAATTCTTTATAAAAATCTGAACCTTTTTCCAAAGAAAATTCAGGATGGTCTTTTGGTCTAAATTGTTGTGCGGAATCGATGACCATAGTTCTAATTTTGTTCCAATGGGGTTCAATGCCATCCATGTAATCAGGAGGAGTTGGTTGCCAACGTGAAGGTTCTTCAGAATTAACTGTGAATTTTGGCATGGTACGGGTTTCTTTGTAATTGTCTTTTGACATCCAATTTTTAATATGTCCAGCCACTTTCATACCATAATTTTTTGAGGCTTCAAAAGCACCTGCATCTAAAGCTTTCCAAGAATTATAAAGACTGTCTCTATACGTAGTTACCCAATCTTCGGAAAAAATAAGTTCTTTCCCCAAATCGAAATAAGCTACCAACGCTGCCAATTTAAAATTTATCTTATTTTTTGAATCTGGTTTCGGAGCTTCCGACAATCCTTTTAATTGCCCAGCCAACGATTTATAACTACTATCTTCTTTACAAATTACCTCGTAGGCAGCTATGTTTGAATATACATAAATTCTGCTGGCAACTGGTGGAGAAAAAATATCATGAATCATAATGGATGTTATTTTATCTACCGCATTATGATAATCATTTGGCGTTATAACAATTTCTTTCGCTTCCTTTTTACAGGATATCAATACTATTAAAAAAGTAAATACAATTAGTTGTTTAGTCTGGGATTTCATAAATTTCAATTTCATTATTGTTTACGGTAACTAATAAATAATTCCTTCCTTTAAAGTTAAAAATATTAAGCCCTTTTACTGCTTTTTGGGAAAAATCAACTCCTATTTGATTTGAAAGTGTAATCTCTCCATTATTTTGAAGTAGTGCACCAGAAAAACTGTCAAATTTTCCTTGATACGGCGTTACCCCAAAATAATTTCCAGCTAGCAATACGTCATCGTTTCCATCAGTATTAAAATCAAATTTCAACATTTCAGTGATTGGGGACAATTGTAGATTTGGGTTTTCAATTCATCTAGACTGTTAATTGTATAATATTCCTCGTTTTTCTCAATAGCAACGATCGTTTCAATACTTTTGTTATTATCAAAATCACCTACGTACATTTTCATTGGATATTTTTGAGAAGCTTTAAATTTAGTGTTCAATCCAAAATTCCCAAGTAGATAATCCTCATCACCATCATTGTCAATATCATAAGCGATAATACTTTGCCATAGTCCGTTTAAATGTTCATCTAAATAATTGGACGTCATATCATTGAAAATGTTTAAATTGTTTTCTAGAAAAGTAGGAGGCATCCATTCACCAACTACAATGATATCATTTTGTCCATCCAAATTGAAATCTGTTACAATGGCATCAGTAACCATTCCTAAATCCTCTATTGTATTTACACTAAAAGTGCCGTTTTGATTAATTAAAAAGTATGACTTTGGAAGGTGCCCAAAATTTCGTGCATCGGCATGACATCCGATAAAAAAATCTAAATCACCATCA
>JARRKS010000299.1:0-4030 GCA_037387865.1 Flavobacteriaceae bacterium | reverse complement strand
TTTTTTTCTTCACTCATAATGATTTATTTTAATTCAGCTATTCTGTCGTCTTCAAGTATATTTTCGGTTTCGCATTTTACTTTTTTTAAATTCAATTTTAAATCGTCGTTCAAATTTAAAGTTCCGTCAGCCAACATATTCAATATAGCTTTGTCTTGCGCTCTACCTCTTATCATCGCTTCTCGATAACCAATATTCTCATTAAATGTAACTAGCGAGTATTTAGAAGAATATTGATTAGGGAACGATTTTTCAAAGGCCATTTCCAAGTTACGCTTTTCCCTGAAATTAGCATGATTAACATGACCTTTCATTTCATAAAAATTATCAATAGCTAGATCAGCAATAGCATCTGTGTCTTTTTTACGATTATTTTCATAGATTTTGAAAACAGTTTCCCAATTTGAATACCCTTTGTCAAGAACTTTGTCAAACTCCACGACGTCTTCAAAAGAAGCATTCATACCTTGTCCGTAAAAAGGGACGATAGCATGTGCCGCATCACCCATTAATAATGTATTGCCTTTATAATGCCAAGGTGAGCATTTTACAGTTCCTAAAGCTGATGTTGGATTTTCAAAGAAATCATTAACCAGATTAGGCATGAGTTCTAAAGCATCTTTAAAATATTTCGAAAAAAATTCTAATACACGCTCTTTTGTAGACAGATTATTGAAATTGTATTCACCTTCGTCAAAACTTAAAAAAAGCGTCACTGTAAAACTGCCATCCAAATTTGGAAGTGCAATGAGCATAAACGCTTCTCGTCCCCAAATATGCAACGCATTTTTGTAGGTTTTGAAGCTGCCATTTTTGTCTGGTAAAATACTTAATTCCTTATAGCCATGTGTTAGCCAATCTTGTGAAAAACTGAACAGGAATTTTTTTCCTAAATAATAGCTTTTTCGTAAAGCTGAACCAGCTCCATCTGTACCTATAATAACATCTGCATCTTCTACAAATTCTGATTTAGTATCATAATCTTTAAAGGTTGCTGTGGTTTTTTCAAAGTTTACCGATTTACATTTTTTATTAAAATGAATTGTAACATTTTCATGTATTTCGGCTTCATCCAACAGTAAAGCATTTAATTGGCCACGTGAAATAGAATTTATATATTCATGTTCACGACCACTATATGGAGCCAAAGTGGTGTTACCTTCAATATCGTGTAGCATACGACCATTCATAGGAATACAAAGAGGTTTTACTTTATCTTGAATGCCAACCAATTTCATAGCTTTTATACCACGATCCGAATAAACTTTTACATTATAACCTCGTTGTCCTAAACGTAATGCTAAGAGTGAACCACAAAGACCTGCGCCAATAATGAGTATGTTTTGTTGTTTTTCTTCTTTCATTTTTTATCATTCTGCGGCATTACGCATAATCTGTTTTTGGATTCCGCATCGTGTGCGGAATGACAAGCTTAATTTAATATTTCTTTTAATCGTTCCACCATTTCATAAACATCTTGAAAAGAATTGTATAATGGTACTGGAGCACAACGAATGACATCTGGCTCTCGCCAATCGCAAATTACACCAGATTCTGTTAGTTTTTTATGCAAACTTTTATCAGCATCTCTCACTTGTATTGACAATTGGCAACCGCGTTCTTCTGGATTACTTGGTGTAATAATTCTAATAGTATTTTCACCTAATTGTTTCAATAAAAACTCAAAATAACCTGTAAGATTTTTTGATTTTTCATTGAGTTTACTAATGCCAACTTCATTAAAAATATCTAATGATGCACGAATAGCTGCTAATGATAGAATAGGAGGATTTGATAATTGCCAGCCTTCAGCACCAGTTAGTTGATCAAATTCTTGACGCATATTAAAACGCGTTTCTTTGTTATGACTCCACCAACCCGTAAATCGATTGAGTGTTTTATCATTTGCATAACGCTCATGTACAAATGCTCCTGCTATACTTCCAGGTCCAGAGTTTAAATATTTGTAAGTACACCAAACAGCAAAATCTGCTCCAGAATCATGCAAATTTAGTTCTACATTTCCTGCTCCATGAGCACAATCAAATCCAACCTTACAACCATATTTATGGCCTATTTTGGTAATACGTTTTAGGTCAAAAAATTGACCAGTGTAATAATTAACGCCACCTATCATTAGTAAAGCAATTTCATGACCATGTTGCTCCATAATTGTTTCTAAATCTTCATAACGCAATAATTCTTCACCTTCACGAGCTTTCCAAAGAATAAGACCTTCTTTATCATCAAATCCATGATGACGCAATTGTGATTCTACAGCATATTTATCACTTGGGAAAGCATCTGCTTCAATAACAATTTTATAACGTTTTGGAGTTGGTTTATAAAACGAAACCATCATAAAATGTAGATTGGCGGTAAGCGTATTCATTGTTATTACTTCAACTGGTTTTGCACCAACCACTTTAGCCATACTTTCAGTGAGAAATTCGTGGTAAGGCAGCCATGGGTTTTTAGCTTCAGTATGACCTTCAACACCTAAATTTGCCCAATCTTCAAGCTCTTGAATTATATAGGATTTGGTTTGTTTGGGTTGCAATCCGAGGGAATTTCCACAGAGGTAAATTAACTCATTTCCATGTTTATCTTTTGGAATATGAAATTGATTTCTATAATGTGATAATTCGTCATTTTGGTCTAATCCTAAAGCAAAATCAAGACCTAATTTGTAATTGGACAATGTCTGATGTTTTTCAGTTTCTAACAAAAATAAGAATTATAAGCCAAGGAATGAAGCCTTATTTGTGAGATAATTTTAAATTGTATTTTTTGTATATTTAGTAAAACAATAATGATGGGAAAAATAAAAGAATATACCAATGATGAGACAACAATAGTATGGAATTCAGAAAAGTGCATACATTCTGCAATATGTGTAAAAGGTTTGCCAAATGTATTTCAACCAAGAGAAAGACCTTGGATTAAGATAGACAAAGCTTCTACTAACGAACTAATAAATCAAGTAAAACAATGTCCTTCTGGAGCATTAAGTTATTATATGAATGATGAAAAAGATAAATCAACCGAAAGTTTAGAAACCAAAGTTGAGGTATTAGAAAATGGCCCATTGTTGGTTTATGGTACTTTAAAAGTTACTCATAAAGATGGAACAAAGGAAACAAAAAATAAAACCACAGCTTTTTGCAGATGTGGTGCTTCCAATAATAAACCATATTGTGATGGAGCACATGTAAAAAATGAATTTGCAGGTTAGAAGATATCTATAAAAAAGAAAAATGCTTTTACAATTTTGTAAAAGCATTTTGAATTTATATGGACGCATAATGCGGAATGTTTTCTAAATTATTTACGCATAAAATACCTTTATTGGATGTTTATGAATATAAATTATTCTTCCTCTTTAAGTAATTCTGGAAACTTTTGTTTAAATCTGTTTAATCTTGGAATAGAAACTTTTTGAACATATGGGTTACCTGGATTAAGCCTTTCATAGTTTTGATGATAATCTTCTGCCTTCCAGAATTTTTGAAAAGGATAAACTTCTGCTGCAATTGTAGCATTTAGTTTTTTGGCTAGAGTTTCTTTCTTTGATTCTATAATTTGTTTTTGTTCATCATTTTGATAAAAAATAATAGAACGGTATTGTGAGCCGTGATCTGGTCCTTGTCCATTGACTTGTGTTGGGTTTTGTGATCCGAAATACACATCAACCAATGTGGCAAAGCTTACAATTTCAGGATCATAAATAACTTCTACGGATTCAGCATGACCAGTTCTACCAGTATTACTAGCTTCGTATGTTGGGTTTTTGGTATGACCTCCAGAATAGCCATTAATAACCTCATTTACACCTTTTACGCTTTCGTAAATGGCTTCAACACACCAAAAACAACCACTAGCAAAATAGGCTCTTGCCATACCATTTTGCATAGGTATCTCTACAGGTTCTAATGTTGAAACATCTTTTGATTTTTTATTTTGTGCATTATTTTGACAACTGATGAAGACCATTAAAAGGACTAATATTGAAATAGATCTTTTCATAATT
>JARRKS010000298.1:0-3908 GCA_037387865.1 Flavobacteriaceae bacterium | reverse complement strand
TTGTTTATAAATAGTTAAACGAATTTCGGCTATTATTTTGAGAAAGTCAAGGTTATTGTTTCACCCAAAAATAACCTAAATAAGGCTCTTTTTCCCAGCCGAGACTTTCGTATAGAAATTGTGCAGGATTGTCTGTTGCTGTCTGAAGACCAATACCTTTATAATTTTTTTCTTTACAAAGTTGTTTGGCTTTATTTAATAATGCAGAACCAACACCTTTCTTTCTATAATCTTTGTGTACATAAAGGTCATTAAGAATATAGCTTCTTTTCATAGATACTGAAGAAAAACTTGGATAAAGCTGTGTAAAACCAACTGCAACATTTTCTATATAGGCTATAAAGATTACAGATTCACCTTTAGTAATTCTATTATTTAAGAATTGTCTGGCATCTTCTAAATTAGATGACTGTTCGTAAAAAATGCGGTAAGCATCAAATAATGGTACTAGATCATTGAGGTGTTCTTCTTTAGCTTGTATAATATTCATAATAAAACAAATCTGTAAGTGAAATTACAGATTTTTAATGTATTGAGGTAGAAATTACTTTTAACTTTTTTGTTTGTTGAGTTCGTCTTGTAATTGTCGTCTTACTTTTTGTTCTCTTTCCAGAGCTACTTTTCTATGTTCTTCAAATTCTTCTTCAATTTCAGCAAGTGCATTTTTAGCTTGTTTAGTTACAGAATTACTATTCTTAAACTTGTAAATAAAAAGAACTAAAAGAGCCAATAAACCTGCTATGATAATCCACATGAGCATATTGTATCCAGATTTGCTCATTTGCATACCAAACAAAGCCATGCTGTCTTTTTCTTTGTTTGTAGCATCTAGTGAAGTTTGTGTTGTAGAAAGGTTTGTCTTTAAGTCATCAATTTCCTTTTGTTGTTCCGAAACGACCAAATTGGTGCTATCTAAATCATCTTGAACCGCTTTAAGTGAATCTAATACATGCGATTTTAAAGTGTATAACCAATTGGTTTTAACTACTTTGTAATCTTGATATCTATTAGATCGACGTATAATAAATTCGAATTGATTATCGATGCTTCCACTATTTAAGGAAAGTTTTTCCTCTTCTTGACTTGGTTGTTGAGTGTTTTGAGCGTAGGTATTTAGAGAACTAAATGAAATTAAAAATATTAACGTTAAAAATTTAAGTTGATTCATTTGGGAATTCTTTTGGTTGAAATTGTTTTTGCGAATTTATAAAATAATGTTTACTTATATGTTTTAATTCAATAAAAAGCCTCAATTCTTGAGGCTAATGTATATACGCCAGTAATAATATTTTAGATTATTATTTACTAATAGTATGTATAACGTCTAACTTTAGCAATATATTTTGCCAATCTTATAACTTGATGACTATATCCATATTCATTATCATACCATATATATAGTATAACATTCTTACCATTATTAGCAACTATTGTTGCCTTGCTATCATAAATTGAAGGCGCAGAGCTACCTACAATATCGCTAGACACCAATTCATCGCTTAATTCGTATTTTATTTGTTCAACCAAATCGCCTTCAAGAGCGTATTTTTTTATAATAGTATTAAAGCCTTCAGCAGAAGTAGAGTTTTCAAGCTCTAAATTCAAAATAGCTAAAGATCCATTTGGTACAGGAACTCTAATGGCATTGGATGTTAATTTGCCTTCCAAGTTTGGTAGTGCTTTAGCAACAGCTTTACCTGCACCGGTTTCTGTAATAACCATGTTTAGTGCAGCAGCTCTTCCGCGACGATATTTTTTATGGAAGTTATCTACCAGATTTTGATCATTTGTATATGCATGAATAGTTTCTAAATGTCCACTTTTAACACCAAAAGAATCTTCAACAGCTTTTAAAATAGGTGTTATGGCATTCGTTGTGCATGATGCAGCCGAAAAAATATTGACCTTATCAGGGTTATATTCGTTATGATTTACACCATGGACGATATTTGGAACACCTTTTCCTGGAGCTGTAAGTAAGACTTTTTCAACGCCTTTGGAAGACAAATGTCTTTTTAGTGCATCTTCATCTCTAAATGCTCCAGTATTATCAATAATTAGTGCATTCTTGATGTCATATTTTGTATAATCGATATCTTCTGGAGCATTGGCAGAAATTATTTTTACCGTAGTACCATTAATAATTAAAGCTTCGTTTTTTATATCTGCATTTACAGTTCCTGGGAACTCACCATGAACAGAATCATTTCTTAACAAAGACGCTCTCTTTTCTAAAATGGTTTCATTTATATCACCTCGAGTAACAATTGCTCTTAAACGCAACTGACTTCCTTTACCAGTTCGTGTCATTAATTCTCTTGCTACCAGTCGACCGATTCTACCAAATCCATAAAGAACAACATCTTTCGGCTCTATTGAACCATTCTTGTGAGCATCTTTAAGTTTGTAAGCCACAAAGGAAGTAGCATTAGTATATTTTTTATCTTCAATATGATATTCATATGTAAGTTTACCGATATCCAATTTTGCAGGAGGAACATCTAACGTTTTTATAGCCTGTGCAATTTCAACTGAATCGAAAATAGAAATTGGTTTTTGAACAAACTCACCAGCATAAGCATGAAGGTTTAAAATTTGACTTACATTCCTGTCTATTAGTTGATTTCTGAAAAGCACTAATTCTATGGATTTATCATACCACAGATCGCTAACAATCTTTATAAACTCTACTGTTGCTCTACTTCTATCTGCCTGAAAAGCTTGTATTAAAACTCATTTGTTGATATTGTTTTGTGTTTTTAAATTTTGCGCAAAATTAGTTTATTTCAAACGTTTTCGTAAACAATTTTAACAAAAAAATAACCCTCTAAAATATATTAGAGGGTTTAGTAATTGTAATAAGAATTATCTAGCTAAACTACCTGAAATTGTAACGCTCTTTTTCTCCATTTGAATTGATAAGTTCAATTCGAAGAGGCTCATAATCTTTTCTATTACTCATAACTTGTTCGACATCTTCAACAGATTTTACTTTAACGTCATTGATAGCTGTAATAATGCAACCTTCATCAATTCCGTTGTTTTTCCAGTAATCTTCATAACGCTCACTTAATCTAGATATTTTAACACCATTATTTACTCCAAATTTTTTCAATTCATTTTTGTTTGCAGTTTTTAGAACTCCTACAACTGGAACAAATACGGTTTCGTTTCTAGAAAGCTTAACAGGAAGTACTTTTATATCTCCATCTCTTAATACTGAAACCTTAACAACATCTTCAGGTCTTTTTGTACCTAAATAACCTCTTAAATCCGCAAATTTTGAAACTTTTACATTATCTATTTTGGTTATAACATCACCACTTTTTATGCCCGCTTTATCTGCACCAGAACTTTCTACAACTTCGCTCACATAAAAACCTTCACTGGTACTTACGTTTAATTCATCAGCAAATTTACTATTGAGCGATCCTCCTGTTACGCCAAGAATTCCATTTTGTACATTACCATATTCCATAATATCTTCTATTACTTTTCGTGCAATGGTACTAGGGACGGCAAAAGAATAACCAATATAAGAACCTGTTTGAGAGCTAATGGCTGTATTAATGCCAATGAGTTCTCCTTTTGTATTTACTAAAGCACCACCAGAATTTCCTGGATTTACAGCTGCATCTGTTTGAATAAATGACTGATAGCTGGAGCCACTTAAATCTCGAGATTTGGCACTGATGATACCTGCGGTTACAGTTGAAGTAAGATTGAACGGATTACCAACTGCTAAAACCCATTCACCTATTTTTGCATAATCTGAATCTCCAAAAGTTGCATACTCTAAATCTTCATCGGCTTCAATCTTTAATAAAGCAATATCAGTTTTGGCGTCAGTACCAATTATTTCTGCATTGTATGTTTTATTATTATTGAGTGTAACAGAAAGTGCTTGA
>JARRKS010000297.1:0-2784 GCA_037387865.1 Flavobacteriaceae bacterium | reverse complement strand
CCTTGGATAAGGCGCTTTTTTAATGAGAAGCTACATTATTTTCTAAAATAGTATCAATTCTACCATATAAAAGTTCGGCAACTTCAATTAGTTTTTTGGTAATATCATTAACATTGGTATAATCATTAAATAATGAAGAGGCCATTTCAGCCGTAATTAATTCATTTCGTATTAATTTATCTATAGTCTTGTTACTCTTTCTAATATTTTCTTTAGCTTCTTTTTTTAGGTTTGCCAATTTTTTGGCATATATTGATGAATCTTCAGATTTTCTGAATAAATAAATAACTCGTAATACTTTGGTTAGCTTCTTTCTGAAATTATCATATTCTTTTTGTAGATATTTATTTTCAAGATTTAACGAAAGCGTAATATTTTTATTTAATTCCCTGACATCCTTTATAATCTCAACCATTTTCCTGTTTGCAATTTTAATTTCATTAATGGTTGTGTTTTGTTCCTTATTAAGATTTAAATTGTTTTGAGCAGTAGTAGCATATCGTATTATTTCTCCATAAATTGTCTTTACTCTTTTATAATACAATTCTTCAACATTAGTATGTAAATCTTCTTTAGATTTTTTAACTACATTTTTTATTTTCTCATCAGACTTTATGTCGTCTCTATGAATGTTTAGACCATGAGCAACTATTTCAAAAATAGAATTCTTATATAAATGTTTAGACTCCTCAATTAAAGACGAAATCACTGATGCTGGAAACTGTAAAACGGCTTCATTTAAATATTTTGGAACTACAAGACTTTTATCTACTTTATCTTTTACAACTCTTATTAGAAAGCTTTCCAATCTATGGATAAATGGAACCATAATGATAACACCAATAACATTGAATATAGTATGGAACAAAGCTAGCTTCAGGGTATAATCTGAAGGAGAAAAGTTTATGACATTAGATATAATATTTACCAAATTTGCTAATGGGTAAATAAAGGCTAAAGCAATAATTCCAGTAATGGCATTAAAAATAAGGTGTGCTCCAGCCAACCTCCTACCTGCTGTATTAGAACCTATTGCTCCTAAAATTGCTGTAATGGTTGTGCCAACATTAGCACCTATCGCTAGAGCTAATGCGTTTTCATATTCTATTTGACCAGCTGATAATGCCGTTAAAATTAATGCCAGAGTTGCACTGCTAGATTGTAAAATTGTAGTTATTATAATCCCTAAAAACGTGTAAACAATTGCTCCCCAAAAACCAGGAACAGCATATTGAGTTAAATCAATATATTCTTTAAAAACATCAAAGCCTTCTTTCATGTAATGAATGCCCAAAAAGAAAAAGCCTAAACCAGCTAAAACATTTCCAAGACCTTTTAAGGCGTTCTTTTTTTGGAAGGAAAAAATAATTCCGAATACCAACATTGGCAAAGCCAAAGTGGATATTTTAATTTTTAGTCCAAAACCAGCAACCAACCAGGCCGTTGCAGTGGTTCCAATATTTGCGCCAAAAATCAATCCCAGCCCTTCTACCAAACTTATTAAACCAGCACTAATGAATGAAATAGTAATTACTGATACTAGAGAACTTGATTGAATTAATGCAGTTACAAAAGCTCCAACTGTAATACTTTTATAAAGTTTATTGGTTGCTTTTTTGAGTATCTTTTGTAAAGGCCCTTTTGTAAAAGTTTTAAAACCTTCTTCTAGCATGATCATACCAAAAAGTAAAATGGCAACACCTGCTGATATGGTTTTAAAATTTGGGTTTAAGTAAAGAGCAAAAGCAAGTGCAATTAAAAAAGCATAGAAAAGAGACTTTCTAATCATTTAAATAGATCTTATAGGCGTAGTTTAATATTAAGTAAAAGTTAATATTATGTAAACTAATTGTAAAATCAAAATGATTGATAATAAAAAAAGCATCTCTTTCGAGATGCTTTTTTTATTACACTTAACTTAAATTAACCTTCGCAACTTGTACATTCTTTCTTTTGTTTAAACTTTTGAGCGGCATTCATACTGTGTTGATAATACAACGATTTTACGCCTAGTTTCCAAGCAGTCACATAAATTTTATTAATGTCTTTTACTGGCATATCTGGGTGCACCATAATGTTTATAGACTGTCCTTGGTCAATATGGTTTTGTCGGTTTGCTGCCTGATAAATTATGGTCATTTGATCGATTTCTGAATACGTTTTAAATACATCTTTTTCATGGTCTGTAAGTTCTTCTAAATGTTGCACAGAACCATCGTAATCACGAATACTACGCCAAATTTCTGGTGTATTCAGTCCTTTTTCTTCTAAAAGTTTTACTAAATACGGATTCTTAATTGTTGTTTTTATTTTAGCAATGTCTTTAACATAACTGTTAGACCAAATTGGCTCTATACCCTGAGATACTTGCCCTAAAATAAATGCAGATGATGTTGTTGGTGCAACGGCATTTAAAGTTGTATTACGTCTTCCGTAACCTTTTAATACTTCGGGCTCACCAAATAATTCTGCTAACTATTTAGATGCTTTATTAGATTTCTCTTCTATAAATTTAAATATTTCACTATTCAAATTAAACGCTTCTTGACTGTCAAATGCTAACATTTTGGATTGTAAAAATGAATGCCATCCTAAAGCTCCCATTCCTAAAGCTCTATTGTCTTTTGCAAAATTATAGGCTTTTTCCATGAATAGGAAAGTTTGCTGGTCATCACGATCTGGTGAATCTCTATATACTTCTAATTTAGTGATGAATTCTTCTAAAACAGCATCTAAAAAGTATATCATAGTTTCAACTGCATCAGTATCTTTCCATTTATCGTA
>JARRKS010000296.1:0-2791 GCA_037387865.1 Flavobacteriaceae bacterium | reverse complement strand
GCTAAATACTTTAAAAGGGAAACTAAAGTAATTTATCAATGCTTCTTTGTATTCACTAAAAGTCAGGAACATATACACGTTGCTGGAAATACCATAGGCTATAATACTCAGCCCAAACCCAAACATTCTGCTGTATGTTTTGATATATTCAATTCTGTCTGATTTTAGTACTCCCTCCTTGGAAGGAAGCCTATTTTCCAATATTGTTTCTGCCAAAGCTTCTTTATTCCTGTATTTATTTACATAGTTCTGTGAATAGTAAATCCAGCAAAATAGTAAAAGAAGTGGGGTGACGACAACAATCAGTGTAACGCAAAAAAGCAAAAGAACTGTAACCAATTCACTTAGCCCTTCCAGCGTAAAATAGCGATCAACAGGAACCTGATTGCCTTGCAAACCATAAAAAGTCTGCACTAAAACGGATATATATTTAAGAATTAAATAACCCATCTGCTACTCATCCGTAGTAAAATTAAATATTAGTTTTTCGCACGCTAATCACTATAGCTCAAATCTTCTAACGAATGGTAAATCTGTCAGAATCTGTAAAATTTCTGGTTTGACATCCCAATCTAGCTAATATTTGAGCACAACCAGACTCAAAGTGACGAACCTTATTTCATGTCCCAATGTGGACATATATTTATCTAATATTCCCTAAGTTAAGGTTTTTGAAAATAATAGCAGAGTCTTTTGATTATCAATTTTTAGTAAAGTCGTGACGTAAGTATTCAATAGATTAAATATACCTAAGACTTCTGAGATTTTCTATCTCGGGAGGATTATTATTCTAATAGATTTATATGTTTAGGTTTTGTTTATTTTATTTAGACGTTTTATCGGTCGATTATTGTACATAATTGAATTATTATAAAATTTTTATATTTCCAAAATTATTTTTTGTTTATTCTTTAACATTTTTTATTAAACAATACATATATCTTTACAATTATTAGAAAATTTGTTTTAAGAAATAGAGTTTTCCTATTCAAAATATCAGTTTTCGAAAATACCAGAATTGAAATTAATTATTCATACCGCAAAATAACAGACCAGGATATGCTATTAAATACACTTATTGAATCGGAAGAATTATTGAACGGGTACTCGCATGAGGAAATTGGTGATGACCACCTTTACACCGGATTGGAAACCCCTATGAAACCCAATGCTTTTGTTGCAACTGACAAAGAGAAAAAGGAAAGTATTGCGCGATTATTCGCACAGATTATGGATGTTATGGGCCTGGATCTGAATGATGATTCACTCAAAGGCACGCCGGAACGTGTGGCTAAAATGTATATTGATGAAATATTTTCGGGTTTAGACCCCAAAAACAAACCAAAAGTTGCTTTGTTTGACAATAAGTATCAGTACAACCAAATGCTGGTTGAAAAAGATATTACCTTTTACTCTAATTGCGAACATCATTTTGTTCCTATCATTGGCAAAGCACACGTAGCCTATATCTCTTCGGGGAAGGTAATCGGACTTTCCAAATTAAACCGAATAGTACAGTATTTTGCCAAAAGACCGCAGGTTCAGGAACGACTAACAAACCAAATAGCAATTGAATTACAAACTACATTAAATACTCCCGACGTAGCTGTTATTATCGATGCTAAACACTTGTGCGTTTCCTCCAGAGGAATAAAAGACGATACTTCAGCCACGGTAACTTCATTCTATGGAGGTGCATTTAATTCTCCTGAAAAAATTGCAGAATTACAGAATTATATAAAGCAGTAATTCCTTGTACCTATAATGTTAAGGATCAATTAACTAAAGCATCTTAAACCACTACCTGAACAGATATTTTAAATGTTAATATTTTCTGGTTTTTCCTTTTTAAATTGGTCTTTTTCACTTAATTTTAACACTTATAAATTAGATTTTAAACTAAACCATATATCAATGAAAAAGCTAAAAAATTTATTCGTAATGCTAATATTATGTTTAGCATTTAGTACTACAATGTTTGGTCAAGCCAATATTGAAGCAGGTGTTCGTTTTGGCGATAATATAGGGATAGATGCCACCATACCACTTGGAATTTCACCAAGGCTTCACCCTACGGTATATTTGGATAATTTTGGTATTGGCACCTATTTTGACTGGATGTTTGCACTTTCTGACGGGCCTTCCGGACTTAAATTTTACCCTGGGGTGGGACCTGAATTTTTCTTTGAAAATGACTTTGATTTTAATATCGCCGGTAATTTCGGAGTGGAATATTCTTTTAAATTTCCCCTGACTATAGGATTCGACTGGAGGCCAGGATTTGCAGTTACCAATGATTTTGACTTTTATACAAGCAATTGGGGTATCATGGCAAGATTTCGTTTTAAAGAAGGAGGGTTTAAAAGGGTAGATTAGGCCCTACTCAAAATATTAGATTTGACCGCCATTAACTGCGACTTATCATCAATCTTAGGTTTGGTATTATGGATTAATTGGCAATTTTTTTCCAGACAATTAATTTATAGTTTATTTCTCTAAAATTATTCAATTTGTTAAAAAAGACAGCACTTTTTTTAATCCTCCTAATTATTGCATGTACCGCAAGTCATGCCCAAATAGACACACTGCATTTAGATACGAATAATGTAATAGTGGGTGAGGTTAAATCTATGAATAGAGGGGTTTTAACTATAGAAACCAATTACAGTGATTCGGATTTCACCATTGAATGGCTAAAAATTAAAAAAATATATACCCAATCCGTTTTTTTGACAAGCCTAACAGATGGTAGTCGCATTATTGGCAGCCTAAAGTCCAATGAAGACAACTC
>JARRKS010000295.1:0-4867 GCA_037387865.1 Flavobacteriaceae bacterium | reverse complement strand
TTAACATAATACATTAAAGATTATCACTATTCTTGAAGTTGGTATCTGTTTCAACCTTCACTTTTAATGAACTCTGGAAACTAGATACTTGTAAAACTGAACCGCAACATTTCTACTATAAAAATTTAGACGTTTAACTGTTATACGGTATTTAATTTTCGTTTATTTATACAAGCATTCTTTATCATATTCAGAACTTCTTTTCGTGCATCATCTGGTCTTCAGGTCCGCTAGAATTGATCTCCACCTTTTTGATTTCTATTCGGGGAAATAATTCAAAACGGAACTTCTTCACCTCAACGATAAAAATAGATGACCCGTTTTCCATTCCTTAAAATTGGAAATAAGCAAAATTTAATCTATTTTGACTTAAGAAACATAGACAAAAAGAATTAAAATTTGATGTTGTTAAATTTAATCACAAAATTCAATAAATTTCAGTATATACTATAAGCACATAATAATTATACATAACTATTGAATAAATACTATGTATAGAGGGGAGAGAAATGATAAGTGCTTTATTATTAATAAACACGCAAATAGGTTCAGAAAAAGAAGTTTTAAAGACACTTAAATTAATTGATTCCCTGAAAGAAATTTATTTGGTTTATGGCGTTTATGACATTGTTACTAAGATAGAAGCCAAAAACATGGATGAGTTGAAAGAAATAATTACATGCAGATTATTAAGATCAAAACTAGTAAAAAATAGTACAACGATGTTAATAATTCCTGATAAACAAAAATACAAAGCAAACACCAATCAATTAGAGCCTATTCTGAAGTCTTATCAAGATTATTGTAACTTAGCAAATAATCACGGAACGAATTCTCCATTACCCTTTTACTTATGGGAAAGTGGAAAAAACATCAACATTATCCTTATCGGATTGTCTTTTATATGGTTTTTATTTATTGAATATTCTCTGAGAAAAAAAGTATACCCCTTTTTGAAACAAAAAATTACTTACTTAGAAATAAAACGAACATCTCGTTCAATTTCCAGATTATTGTATAAAAGCATTTATGATTTAATTTTCGGTTATTTTTCTAAAATAAATCAAAAAGTTGGTGTAAGAATTGAATATTGGTTTATGAAAATCGAAACTTTTGAGCATGTGACTTTATTGATCAAAGTCTTTAGATGGATAGTTTTACCCCTAAGTGTTATCTATAGTTGTGTCATGTTCATTTTTTTGAATCAGAATGTTTTGGACTCTTTGCTGTTGGGCGTTTTATTGTATTTTTATAGTAATTTTGTTCCAGATTTACCTGCCATCTTCCGTAGAAAATTTTTCTCTAAAAAAGATAACTTCCAGAATTTGTCTTGGTATAAAACATATGCTCTTCTACTTTTTGCACCGTTATTCATTTTCTGTGTATTTTGTGGAAAAACAATAAAGTGGCAGCCAACTGAAACTTTTCATAATTTTAAATCCTTAATAATCTATGGTGTTTTTCTTTTTTTGCTTAGTTTATTGGCTTTTCTGATTTTTCCACTTTCTTTGGCTAATGTGATAGAATCTCTTTTTTTGCCCATATTCGGTATTTTAGGTTACTTGATTCATCTTAGGGTAGATCTTATTTTTTGATGATATAATCTGAAAATATTCAATGGACATTGAATTCTCATATTCTTTTTATGTTTGTTATTATGCTCAAATAAATTTGGACTTTTTGGATAAATTCATTAAATGTTTGGATTTAAAATTTATCTCTACACACCTAATTATTTTTCATTTTTAAAATCCTATTTTTACTAATTTTAAAAAATCAAATAAATTATGAAACCAATTAGTTTACCAATTGTCCTTATTTGCTGTTTCAGATTTCTAGTATTGTGCCTGAATTTATCTAATTTTCATTATAGAATTCTTTGATTTCTGTAGGCGGATAAAGACCATCCTTTTGATCGTTCGGCGTTTATGTTAACTAACTTTATTTCTTGTCGAGTTTGGTTGAAATCTGATGAAAGAATGGTTTGTTCTGAAAGGTTATAATTGGACAAATTGTACGGCTTTTTTCTTTGGTTTTTGTAAGTTTTGATTTTCTTGGAAGTTGTTGTTTTTAATCGATTTGTTATTTGGTTTTTCATTTTTATTCGAGTTTAATGTTGTCTTTGGCTAGTATGTGTTTTATACTGTCATATGACGTGTGTTTTCAGTAGGCATATGACGTGTCAAATATTATATTAAAGAACAACCGTAGAATTTTGTATGGCATTATATGATGTTAAATTCAAAATAATGTTTGATGACGTTTATTCTGGACTTACAAGAAAATATGCGTCTTTGAAAGTATTTTTTTGGTGCAACAATATTTATGATGTTATAGAACTTTTTGTTGATGATCCAAAAGATTATCCTGATATCAGAAAGGAGATATCCCATTCTTGTAGTTTAGTTGAAGAAGAATCTGATGAAGATCGTCTCCACTTAGTTATAAAAAATTGTTCTTGTTGTAAAAATGAAAATTCTGTTGATTCATTTGGTGAAGATTTGAACATTCTTCTTCTTTCCCCTGTAATAATAGAAAACGGGTGGGAAGAACATCATGCTATTGTGTTCGATCATAAAGATTTCGAACAGCTTATAGAGAGACTTGAGGAAAAGGGACACGCTGTTAAAGTGGTTCGAAAAGTACCTTTTGGTGGAACAATAGCTGGCTTGACTCCTATAACACGAAGCACATTATTCCCAACTTTAACAAAGAAACAAACAAGTGCTTTATTGGCTGCTTATAGGAACGGTTATTATAGTTTACCAAGAAAAGCAGATGTGAAAACTATTGCTGGTAAACTGAAAGTTGCAAGAACTACCTTTCAGGACCACCTTAGAAAGGCTGAGAGCAAAGTTATTTCAACCATGATTCCCCAAATTCAATTGTTAAAAGAATCAAAATTCAAAAAAAGAGAAGAGTTCCAAGGTCTCGGTGAAGTCTAATTCGGTTATTGGTGTATTCACTTTGGAAAACTGTAATTAATCTGTACAAGTATGCGCATATAAAATTGAATTAGTTTGGCTCTTTACATATCATATTTTTGAATTCATTATATAATACGTGTAATCATTCCAGGCTTGAAAATATGCTGCATCGAAATCTTTCTTGTGTGCTAATATTTTGCTAAATTCACTGAAATTTCTATTTACACCTTGGAGCTTTTTGTAACTACTTTTTGTTAAACTAAAAATGTATGGTTTATGAGACCCCTCTTCTTTAAGTGCAGAAATCATTCCTTCTAGGGCGTGAATATAACCTATCACCCATTCATTGTTATTTCTTTCTTGTTTTATTTGTTGCAACAGGCTTTCTGCTTTTGTCCAACTTCTCTTTTCGATTAATGGAAAAAAATCTCCAATGATGTAGAGGGAGAACCTTTGTTTTTGATTGCGGACATCATGAATCCTAATTAAATGTGAAAACAAACCTCTTTGTGTTTTAAACTTTTTTTCGCAAAGCAAACAACTAATCATTTAATCTACAAACTCAATTTTTAACCTTAACACCAAATTAAGTTAAAATAATACCAAACTATCCATTTTAAGTAATCTTATGCACGAATTTATATACACGATTTGGGTTTCGGATTAAAATTTAACCATCAAAAAAAGAGAGAGCCTGCGAGAAAAATATTAACGAGTGATTTCACTACTTGTCTGAGTTCCAAATTCCCGCGACCCCACCACGCGGAATAGGGGACATAAAAAACGAATAGGCTATTTTCTCGATAACTAAAAAAGTGGATTTGAGGGACATATCACCTGACGGGCCACAGTCCATGCTAGAGAGCTGGTCTGATTCGGGTAATAGTCTGAGCTTGTGCACGCAAGGGATCATGTTAATGTGATTTATCTATCCATTCATCCCAGCATTTGTCCGAACAGAATTGATATTGATTAGGTTCAAGCGGGCAACCACATTGTTTGAATTTCTTCTCTGGCATTACATGTTTCACACGTTAGCTCTCACTATTAATGATTTATCTGTTTTGTTTGAGAAGTGATAGACAACATATTCCATTATTGGGGTTTGGGGGTTAAAATATAACCCATTCGCGCAAGAGTTACAATAAACTAGGTTGAAAACTACCAAAGAAGCTGCAATTTAGATGCAAAACGTGTTTTTTTATGAAGATCAAAGAATACGATGTACCCACATGGGAAAATGTGTATATCTGTGCAAGAATTTTAGGCACCCAACATGTTAAAATTAAAAAGACCGATATAAGCCTAAATTGAGCTTCTTTTATGGGTTTACGTTGACTATTGGCTAAAATTAATTAATTTCGTGTTGAAACATAAAAGCCAAAGATTATCTTTGTTATAATGTCTAGTGCAAGGTATAGTAATGCTGCAATATCTACTGTTATAATTCCAAATCCTGTTGGTGCCAGGACCCATACTAAGGGGAATAGACTCCACGTAACAAGAACATACCACATAATAGAAGAAATTTTCGGGCTGTCTTCACTAGATTTAGTGAAAATGCTGTAAAGCATTCCAATATATGCTGCTGTACTTAATCCGAAAAACACCCATCGATCCATCGTTAATACTATGCTTGCCAAATACCCGCAAAACATTGTTATAGTCGTAAATAATGCCACTTCTGCTTTCTTTTCATTTGGTTTCTTAGCGATAGTTGCTATATCTAAAGTTAGTATACTGCAGCTACCAGCATAGAAAAGCCATCTTGTCCAATAAATTAGATCACCACTTTCGGTATTAACCGTAGCTAATCCTAAGGCCATGATACAATAAGAGATAGTAGTGATGAAACTGACAAACACATGTGAATTAAACATATTTTTCCTTGAGTTATTTCGATTTTCTAAAACAGTAAACATCAAAGAACTTAGAGCAAA
>JARRKS010000294.1:0-2806 GCA_037387865.1 Flavobacteriaceae bacterium | reverse complement strand
CCGCACAGCGGATTTAACAACCGAATAGATTCAATTTTCAGGGTTCGGGTACCCGGATTATTTTTGGAGCTTCGCAACATTCCTTTCATGGATTCCTGTTTACCCTTTCTCCATGTACCAGAAGAAACTAATTGATCTATATCTGTAGTTAAAATCCTTTTTAGAAGCATAGTGTCTTTTTTTGCCCTTGCCATGGAATAATTGTCAATTAATGAATGAATGTCTCTTGTTTGTTTTTTACTCGGAATATTCTCCTGTGCATTCAGATTGGAGACAATTAAATTAGACAGTAGAATAAGTAACCAGATGTTTTTCATAAAATATCTTTTTTTAAATTCTTTTATGTCGTGGTAATACCCATTGCCAGTTATCCTAAAGTTTAAGCCAATAGTTTTTTCAATTCACCAAAACTTATCAGATTGAGGCTTTCCTTTCTGTTTTTGTCCAGAACCTTGTATTCATAAAAAGGATTGGTATTCTTTATACTATGGCCTACCGGATGTTTTTTAGATAAAATTCCAACTCCCCAATCTGTATCAATGCAACAAGAATACAATTTGGGATTATAACGCGATTTTAAAAAGGCCTTCCAGGTAGTTCCGTTCCAATACCCGTGTGCCGGAGAATTTTTATACTGATAGTTTTCCCTTGCATGCCATTATGTTGGTGGGTTGCAATCATGTACGACTATAAAACCATCTTCTTTTATGAAGTCCAATGCATTTTTAATGTCCCTATCTGCTTGTTCTGCCAGATGCAAACCATCCATAAATATGACATCAAACTTAAGGTCTTTAGATAAGACTTCATTGTTTTTTAATTGATCGAAGAAACTATCACTGGTCATTTTGAAATCTATTGAACTCTCCTGGTATTCAAAACCTGGGTCCACACTGTATTTTGTACCTGCATTTATGTGGTTATAGTTGTCTGCAGGATTTCGAACGCCAATTTCCAAATAGCAGGTTTCGCGATTAAAGCGAGATAATAAAAAATTTATGACCTCCGTTCTTTTAGGAGTTTTAATGAGTTCCAACTTCGTGTTTTCAAAAGCACTTTTATAGAATGGATCATTTACAATGTGTCGCCCTCGTTTATAGTTAGTTTTAATTTTCTTAAAAATGTTCATAAGACATTTGTTAAAATGTTCTTCTATTTAAAACCATTGGTTAATACTTTGTTGAATGGTTTGAAACAGCAGGCCTGTGTGATGCGTCTTACCCAATCTGTTGATAGACTTTATTAATTATATTGTATAAATAATTTATTTCTAGATCTGAACTTTTTGTTATTAACGAATATTTGCTATATTTTTTTCAATAGTGTTTGAAATTAATGGATTCTTTTTTTCAAATATTACACATAGAATTTGTCCTCTTTCTCCGCACAATACCAATGATGGAAAGATAAAAGCTTTAAATTTTAAATAAAAACCTTTCAAAAATTTAAATCTTGATAAAATATTTTTGAAAAATAATTTAATTCTTCCTTTTTTCTTTGGGTTATTATAACTGTATAGATGCCAATTTTCATTGATTATGGGAGTACGGAGCACATTCTTTCGTAATTTATTAACCTTGTATTCTAGTGGGTGTTTTTTATAATACCTTTCAAAATTGATGAAACGAAAATCTAATGAAAGCTTATTAGCTATGTATTTCATCGAATCTTCACTAAACCACCAGTGATGTACCGGGGGTGCTTCTGTATCCCAAATAATATCATAGGGTGCTAATGATCGGTTTGGTGTGGTCATAATTATTTTTCCTTTATTTTTAAGTATTTTAAGTATCGCGCTAATAAACTCTATTGGCCGTTCCACGTGTTCAATTACCTCTGTTAAAATTACTAAATCGAATGTCTCAATTTTAGTTTCAACAAATTCAAATAAGTCCATGCAGATAAAATAATCTCCAAATATATTTCGAGCATTCTCAATGGCTTCTTTTGATATATCCAAACCTTGCACATTATATTTTTCGGATCGAAGAGCATAAGTAAGGTACCCTAAGCCACATCCAATTTCTAAAATTTTGGAACTTTTTTTGTCCAGGGCAATTTCATTCAGTGATTCACGGATGCCCCAATAAGCTTCTTCGGAATTTGCCAAAAAGGAAAGCGGATTATATTTATTTTTTATATTTTTAAAATATTCCCAATAACGATTATAACCTGGCACATTTGCTCCATTTTTATAAATAAAATCGTAGATTTTACTTGAATCAATTCTTGGGAGGGGAAAGGAAGTATTACAGTTATCGCATAGATAAATCTTAAATTTCATATCTACCTGATATCCCGTAAAATTGGAATGTTGTATTTGCGCTTTGCTTTTGCATAATGGGCAATCAATATCTTGCATGTTTATCAATATTTATAACATTAGACTATATGAAAACTTTTAAATGTTAATTTCGCTTTCATGAACTACCTATTCTTGAGCATTTACATCATGTTGATAAAAAAACATTTTTCGAGCGTGATATTCGGGTTGTTTTATAGCAACCAAGAAATATTATTATTGGTCTATTTTGATGCCCAAATAAATTATTTGGGACTGAACCTATTTAATTCACCAAACTTACTTTGCAAATCAATAAACCTGTCCGATGCGTCTTTCCCAATCTCCTGATCGGCCTTGTTCATCATATTGTATAAATAATTGATTTGGCTTGTTAACATTGGTTGCTCATAAATTCCTTCACGGGTTCTTAGTTCATTAAGTACTGTTTTTATCTGCGACAACCTGGATTTATCTGCCCTGGTAATTTTCTCTTTGTTTTCTATAGTTTCCTGTTCTGTTTCT
>JARRKS010000293.1:0-3375 GCA_037387865.1 Flavobacteriaceae bacterium | reverse complement strand
CCCAGAAAAATATACGGCTTTAGGAGGAAAAATACCTAAAGGCGCACTTTTAATAGGTGCTCCAGGAACTGGAAAAACGCTTTTAGCAAAGGCTGTTGCTGGTGAGGCCAAAGTACCTTTCTATTCATTATCTGGTTCAGATTTTGTTGAAATGTTTGTAGGTGTTGGTGCATCAAGAGTAAGAGATTTGTTTAAACAGGCTAAAGAGAAATCACCAGCCATAATCTTTATTGATGAAATTGATGCTATTGGACGAGCAAGAGGAAAAAGCAATTTTTCAGGATCAAATGATGAACGAGAAAACACTTTGAACCAATTGCTAACAGAAATGGACGGTTTTGGTACAAACACCAATGTTATTGTACTAGCCGCAACAAACAGGGCCGATGTTTTAGATACGGCTTTAATGCGTGCTGGACGTTTTGATAGACAAATTTTTGTAGATCTTCCAGACGTAAGAGAGCGAAAAGAAATTTTTGAAGTTCATTTAAGACCTATAAAGAAAGATAAAGATTTAGATACTGACTTTTTATCAAAGCAAACACCTGGATTCTCTGGAGCAGATATAGCTAATGTTTGTAATGAAGCTGCACTTATAGCTGCTAGAAAAGGAAATAAGTCTGTTGGAAAACAAGATTTTCTTGATGCCGTAGATAGAATTGTAGGTGGTTTAGAAAAGAAAAATAAAATTATTACACCTGCAGAAAAAAGATCTGTGGCTTTTCATGAGGCTGGACATGCAACTATTAGTTGGATGTTGGAGCATGCCTCTCCTTTGGTAAAAGTTACAATTGTTCCAAGGGGTAGATCATTGGGAGCTGCATGGTATTTGCCAGAAGAACGATTAATTGTTCATCCAGAACAAATGCTGGATGAAATGTGTGCCGCATTAGGTGGTCGTGCAGCAGAAAAAGTTATCTTCAATAAAATTTCTACAGGTGCTTTAAGTGATCTTGAAAAAGTTACCAAACAGGCAAGAGCAATGGTAACGGTTTATGGTTTGAGTGACAAAATTGGAAATTTAACCTATTACGATTCATCAGGTCAAAACGAGTACGGATTTACCAAGCCTTACAGTGAACAGACTGCAGAGTTGATAGATAAAGAAATTTCAAATATTATTGAAGAGCAATACCAACGAGCCATTAAACTACTAGAAGCTAATAAAGACAAGCTTACTGAATTAGCTGAAGTTTTGCTTGAAAAAGAAGTAATTTTTAAGGATAATTTAGAAAAAATATTTGGAAAAAGACCTTTTGACAAGAAAGATGAACCCTCTTCAGAAGAAGAGTAATTACGTTACAAAAACCTTAAATCGGGTAAGGTTTATTATAACTTTTTATATCTTTGATGCAAACCAACGTTTTCTGGTTAATAGCAAAAATCTTAAATGAGCCTATTTAGAAAAATCTTTGGCCCTACATCCGATACCTCTCAAGACCAACACGCTAATGAAGGGAGAAGCAAATATATGCCCGAAGTTAAGCTTCCTATTGATGAACGTTTCACTATAAACTTTAAGGCTAATGGAGGAAAATTTTTATACTGCGAAGACCTTAACGAAGTTTATGAAAATCTCGATAATATTTTAAAAGAGAATGAATGGACAGATAAAAAAATCTGTATGCTTGATGAAAGACTTGAAAAAAAGTTTGATAAGTTTGAATTCAAAACAAGTAAATATTCATCAGATTGCGCCTTCTTTTTATCAACTTGTGAGTATCTTATTGCCAATGATGGGTCTTTACTAATTTCTTCAAATCAAATTGCTGAAAAGAAACTTAAAGAGTTACCTTCAAACTTTGTAATATATGCTACAACAAGTCAATTTGTAGAAACTATTAGTGAAGGATTACGTGGCATTAAAGACAAAAACAGAAATAAGATTCCTACCAATATTACAACCATAAAACATTTTAAAGCTTGTGACGATAAGGACTTCTTAAGTTACGGAAGTAGTTCAAAAAACTTATATTTGCTCTTGTTAGAAGACTTATAAATGAAAGAACTAATAACCAGAAGCCTATCGGGAGTTTTATATATTTCGCTCTTTTTACTTTGTCTCTATTCTCAACACGCATTAATTGCTTTGTTCTTTTTTTATGGTCTAATCTCTCTTGTTGAGTTTAATAAACTTATTCTTTTAAAAGGTTATACTTCTTATGTTATTTTTATAATTCTTTACCTAACCTTTGCGTTTTGGCAATTATTTTTAAACTCAAATGAAGGTTTTAATGAAGCCATTCAGATTTTGCATGTCATAACCATATTTGTACAACTATTTTTGATTAGAGATTTATTTACAGAAAAAACTTTGCCTCGTTTTATAACAAAACGTTACATAAATACAACATTCTATGTTTCGAGTGCTTTTATCTTTATTATTCTAATCGCAGACTTTTACAAACCATATAATCCAAACATTTTATTAGGTTCTTTCATTTTGGTTTGGGTTAATGATACTTTTGCTTATTTGATTGGAAAGAATTTTGGAAAGCAAAAACTGTTTCCAACCATTTCACCTAAAAAAACGGTTGAAGGTTTTTTAGGAGGCTTATTTTTTGCATGCGTAAGTAGTTATTTTATTAGTAAATTTACAAACACTTTAGATTTTAGTAATTGGTTAATTTTAAGCATCATTATTAGTGTGGTTTTATTGCTCAAAAATGGTTGCAAACCGTTTTGGAAATAATACTGCTGGTGTTCTTTCTTTTGATTCTTCAATTTTTTAGAAACCCAAAACGCTACACCAAAATAAACGACAACCAAGTTGTTTCTCCTGTTGATGGTAAAGTTGTAGTTATAGAAGAAGTTTTTGAAAAAGAATATTTTAACGATAAGCGATTACAAGTAAGTGTTTTCATGTCTCCGATAAATGTTCATGTAACACGTTTTCCAGTTGGCGGAAATGTGCTTTACAGTAAATATCATCCAGGAAAATATTTGGTGGCCTGGCATCCTAAAGCCAGTGAAGAAAACGAGCGTACAACTGTTGTTGTAGAAAACAAAAGTTATGGCAAAGTACTTTACAGACAAATTGCTGGTGCATTAGCCAAGCGCATTGTAAACTATGCAAAAGAAAACAGACAAGTAGTACAAGGTACTGATTCTGGGTTTATAAAATTTGGGTCGAGAGTTGATTTATTTTTACCTTTAGACTCCAATATTAAAGTTAAGCTAAACCAAAAAGTTCGTGGTGGCGAAAGTGTTATAGCCGAAATGTCATGACTACCAAAGAGTTAGATAAAGAGTTTCAAGATGCAGTAAGCCGCATTAATGCACATACTGAACCTTTTCCTGCCGATTTTTTATTACGCCTATATGCCTATTACAAAAAAGATACCAATGATTATGGCAGACCTAGTTGCCGAAAAC
>JARRKS010000292.1:0-2812 GCA_037387865.1 Flavobacteriaceae bacterium | reverse complement strand
CGAGAGCTCGGTCGATCCTTCCTTGTCCATTCGCGATGTCGATTTAGGAGCTTCAGGGCTTGCGGCTGTATGGGCAACCGAAAACACACGTGAGGCCATATGGGATGCTTTTGTAAGACGTGAAGTATATGCCACATCAGGAACAAGACTACGAGTACGCGTATTTGCTGGTTGGGATTTCAAAAAAGATGAAGTCCAAAAACCAGACTTTGCAAAACAAGGGTACTCCCGAGGTGTTCCCATGGGTGGAGATCTAAAACCCGGACCAAAAAATACTGCTCCATCCTTTATGATTAGAGCGGTACGTGACCCCGATGGCGCCAATATAGACCGCGTTCAAGTAATTAAAGGCTGGGTAGATAGTAAAGGTGAAACACAAGAAAAAATATACGATGTCGCTGTTTCAGGTAATCGTACTATTGGACCTGATGGACGTTGCAAAACTCCTGTTGGAAATACGGTTGATGTAAAAAACGCATCATATACTAACGACATTGGAGCTGCTTACCTTGCGGCACACTGGAAAGATCCAGAATTCAATCCTAATCAGCGTGCCTTTTATTACGTTCGTGTTATAGAAATCCCAACACCTCGTTGGACTGCTTATGATGCTAAATATTTTAATTTTGAAATGCCTGAAGGAACCAAAATGATGTTACAGGATAGAGCCTATACAAGTCCAATCTGGTACAATCCAAAGTCATAGGTTACAGCAGTTTTCAACTACATTTAAATACATAAAATGAAAAAAATAATTAACGAGCCTTTAATACATTTCTTTGTGCTAGGGGCTCTCCTTTTTGGGCTTTACAGTCTGGTAAACAAAAACAACACAGATGCCGAAGACATTATTGTCGACAATGCCGATGTTGAACATATGGTAGAACTTTGGCGTTTACAATGGCAAAGGCCACCTTCTGCTGAAGAATTACAGGGACTTATTACAAAATATATAGATCAGGAAGTGATGTACCGTGAAGCCTTGCGCCTAAATTTAGACCATAACGACGAAATTGTAAAACGCAGACTGGCGCAGAAAATGGAATTTCTAGGCAATGATTTGTCGAGTTTAGTCGCTCCTGCTACCGACGAAAATTTGAAAGCTTATTTTGAAAAGCACAAAGAAGATTACACGACAGACTACAAATACACGTTTCATCAAATTGTTTTTACAACTGATAATCATAAAGATCCCTTAACTAAAGCAAAATCTGTTTTAGAAACGTCAGATTTAAAAAACCCAGAGAGCCTCAAAACAAAAGGAGATAACTTTCCATTACCTTACACATTTACTGATGCTGATGAATTCCAATTAAACAGAGAAATAGGAGGGGATTTCACTAAGCAATTACCTAATTTAGAAACGGAAATTTGGACAGGACCTGTAATGTCAGGGTTTGGGGTTCACCTTATTTACATTGAACATAAGACCGACCCTAAAATACCTGAATTTGATACGGTAAAACAAGAGGTGCTTACAAACTATGAATACCAAATGGTTCTAGACAGCAAAGAAGCTATTCTAAATGAACTTAAGAAAAATTACAACATCAACATTCAAGCAGATAACTTAGAAAGTGCACTAAAACAAGAATTCGCTGAAAATCAAAGTAAATGAAACCAATAGCCCAATATATTATCTTATTTTTTATTTCGCTTTGGAGTATTTCATCCTGGTCACACGAAATAAGACCAGCATATCTGCAAATAACCCAAATAGACAATCAAGAATACAAGGTGTTATGGAAAATCCCGGCGATGGGCAATATGGTATTAAAAATATACCCGGAATTTGATAGTGGTTTTGAACTAAAACAGGAAGGTTTTTCAAAACGGGTATCCGGCTCAATCATTAACACTTATACATTAACAGGTAGTAATGAATTAGCCGGAAGTCATTTAAGCATTGTAAATCTTAAAAAAACCATGGTGGATGTACTGGTTACTTTAGAGTATCTGGATGGCGAAAAAGTTACCCTTATGTTAAAACCGGACAGTCCAGAAATTCTATTACCAGGAAAAGCCAGTAAATGGCAAGTGATTAAGACCTATACCATTTTGGGCATCGAACATATTCTTCTAGGCTTTGACCATCTCCTATTCGTTCTCGCCTTATTGATTCTCTCAACGGGATTTAAAAAACTGCTTAAGACTGTTACTGCATTTACGGTAGCGCATAGTATTACGCTTAGCTTTTCCGTTTTAGGCTTGGCAACCTTACCGGGGCCACCGGTGGAAGCCGTCATTGCTTTAAGTATAGTGTTTCTGGCCATGGAAATAGTCAAGGTCCAGCAAGGCAAACCCTCTTTGACCAGCCAAAAACCATGGCTCGTGGCCTTTAGTTTTGGGTTGTTGCATGGTTTTGGTTTTGCCGGAGCTCTAATCGATATAGGATTACCTCAAACCGAAATTCCGTTAGCTTTAGCCACCTTTAATATAGGTGTAGAACTAGGACAAATTATTTTTGTGGTGGTTGTTCTAGCTTCGCTGCGACTATTAGCCCTAAAAAAAGAATGGCCAAATGTGGTAAAACAAATACCTGCTTATGGCATTGGGTCTTTGGCTGCATTCTGGTTGATAGAACGGATTGCGGGATTTTAATAAATTCGTTTCCTACAATGGCTATAATTAGCTATGCTGAAACTAAAGGTTTAGTTGCGCTGAATCTTTGATTTGCTGCGCCAGGTCAATGCGCACGTGTCTATTCGGTTATTATTTGCTAAATTAGGTGCTTAACCACGCAGCGTACCCTATACAAACACTTTAGGGTCAATGTTTTATACTGGAGATTATTTATTTGCAAAAACTAATA
>JARRKS010000291.1:0-3912 GCA_037387865.1 Flavobacteriaceae bacterium | reverse complement strand
TAGATATTCCAATTAATGGAGAAGAGATTTCAACCAAGATTACATTTGAATATCTAAAAGGACATTTTGATAGAAATTATATCACAGAAGACGAATTAAAGTATGGAAATTTTCAAGTAGGATTATCACCAACGTATCAAATAAAACAGGATGATTTAACAGTTGATCTAGGCGTGTCTTTTTATTATTTGAATGATACTGAAGCAAGTAGAAACAAGTTTTATATCTATCCTAACTTTACTGGTTCTTATAGAATGGTCAGTGATGTTTTAATTGCTTATGGAGGTATTCAAGGTGGACTTTTACAAAACACATATCATGGTTTTGCATCAGAAAACCCTTTTGTATCACCAACATTGTTTGTTATGCCAACAGATCAACAATATGATGCCTTTATTGGTATAAAAGGAAAAGTATCTAATAACATGAGTTATAATTTTAAAGGAAAATATATAGCCGAACGTAACAAGGCTTTGTTTATTAATAATGATATTACTTCTGGACCAGAACATTATATGTATGGTAATTCTTTTGGTATTGTCTATGATGATGTAGATACCTTTAGTATTGCTGGAGAAATTAATGTAGATGTAAACAGAAATTTTAAATTGGCATTAAAAGCTGAATATTTTAGCTATAATGTAAAAGGCGATAACGAGGCATGGAATTTACCGGACGTAAAAGCGTCATTGTTTATGGATTACCAAATTGATGAACATTGGTTTACAGGAGCCAACTTATTTTATGTTGGTGAAAGAAAAGATCAGTTTTTTTACAATGACATCATGTTCCCATCAACGCCACAAACTGTTATTTTAGATAGTTATTTTGACGCCAATGTACATTTGGGCTATCATATTAACGATAAGATTTCTGTATTTGCGAAAGGCAATAACCTTAATGATAAACAATATGAGCGTTGGCAAAATTTTCCAACGCAAGGAATTCAAATATTAGCTGGGGCAACTTTTAAATTTGATTTCTAAAAGATTTTAGAAATAATTAATAGCAGACAAAAGCGTTACAATTTGTAACGCTTTTGCTATTTTTACCAAAAACATAACTAACTATGAAATATTTCCTTCCTTTAATACTTTGATAAAGCTGAAGCCTTTGCAATTAAAGAGGGAAAGTTTATTGAGATTGGTAGTTCTCAAAATATACAAAACCTTTTTGAAGCAGATACTGTTATTGTTGCTAAAGGTCAAACCATTGTGCCAGGATTTATAGATGCGCATTGTCATTTTTATGGCTTAGGTTTAGACCAAAAATCTGTAAATCTGGTAGGAACAAAAAGTTTTGATGAAGTAGTTCAGCGTATTATAGATTTTCAAAATGAGAATAATTTAAAATTTATAAAAGGCTTTGGTTGGGATCAAAACGATTGGGAAGTAAAAGAATTTCCTGATAATAAATTATTGAATGCTTTATTTCCAAATACACCAATTAGTATAACCCGTATTGATGGTCATGCTATTTTATGTAATCAAGCTGCTTTAGATTTAGGAAGCGTTACAACTAAAAGTACAATTGAAGGTGGAAAAGTAGTTGTTAAAAACGGTGAATTAACAGGAGTTTTGGTTGATAATGCTGAAAGTTTGGTAATGAATTTCTGGCCAAAAATAAATCGTGACGATACTGTAGAAGCCTTATTAGCTGCTCAAAAAATTTGTATAGATTTAGGCTTAACAACAGTTGATGACGCTGGTTTAAACAAAAATACAATTGAAATCATAGATAGTTTGCATCAATCAGGTGATTTAAAAATTCGAGTTTATGCAATGGTTTCTGCTTCAAAAGAAAATTTAGGTTATTATTTAAATAAAGGTATTGTTAAAACAGATAAGCTTAATGTGTGCTCGTTTAAGTTTTATGCCGATGGTGCTTTAGGTTCACGGGGTGCTTTAATGAGACAACCTTACAGTGATAGCCCAAATACTTTTGGGTTGCCAGTAACATCTCTTGAAGATCTTCAATCTGATGCTCAACGTGTTGCAAATTCAGAATATCAAATGAATACACATGCTATCGGAGATTCTGCAAACCATATTGTTCTACAAACCTATAAAAAGGTGTTACAAGGAAAGCCAGATAGACGATGGAGAATAGAACATGCTCAAGTAGTCTCTCCAGAAGATTTCAAATATTTTGATGATATTATTCCATCAGTACAACCAACTCACGCCACAAGTGATATGTATTGGGCTGAAGATAGAGTTGGGCCAGAACGTATTAAAGGAGCTTATGCCTTTAAGGACCTTCTTGACATAAATGGAACAGTTGCTTTAGGAACCGATTTTCCTGTAGAACATGTGAGTCCGTTTTATACGTTTTATGCTGCAGTGGCAAGAAAGGATCTTGAAGGTTATCCAGATCAAGGGTATCAAATTGAAAATGCACTTTCAAGAGAAGAAGCATTAAAAGGTATGACTATTTGGGCGGCCTATTCTAATTTTGAAGAAAACGAAAAAGGAAGCATTGAAGCTGGAAAATTTGCAGATTTTATCATTCTTAATGAGGACATTATGGAGGCTAAAGAAGTTGATCTTCCATATATTGAAGTGATCAATACTTTTATTGATGGTGAGGCTCAAAAGAAATAATTCTAGCCAAATAATCAAAGTGTTCACCTTCTAAAATTAGTTCGCAATTTAATCCAACAGATTCGCAAGCAACCTTGAGATTCTCAAAATCTAGATACATCCAAGGAAAGGACTCGTTTTCTCCTTTGTAGCTAATATGGTATTCCAATTCACCATAGTAGTTCGCATTAGCATCAACCCAATAACCTCCATCATCATCTTGATACATATATTTTATATCAGAAGAATCTATTAAAATTTGTCCACCTATATTTAAAAGCGTTTTTAAATGTTGTAAAACTTTGGATGTGTTTTCTAAATTCTGAAAAAATCCAGAACCATTCATTAGCATTAAAATGGTATCAAATGTTTCAGTTTCCTTCATAATATCTTGAACATGAGTATTTTCAAGTCCTCTTTTTTTACAAACTTGAATAGCACCATTTGAAATGTCAATAGATTTTACTTCAAAGCCTTTTTCAATTAAATATAAACTGTGGTTTCCTGCTCCACAACCAACATCCAAAATTTTTCCTTTGGCAAGCTGAAGTGCTTTTTGCTCCAGTTCAGGCATTTCAGAAAAGCTTCGAAATAAATATGGAAGGGGTAAGATGTCTTCATCTGAAATACTTGTAGAAGTAATTATATCTTCTGTATAGTTTCCGTTTTGATAATCTAACAAGGCTTTTCCAAAAAGGTCTTTCATTGGTTTGTCATTCCGCACTTGATGCAGAATCCATTTTAATTTTAGTTATTTTTACAGCATGCAAGACTTAATAAAAAATCTTCCAAAGCTCGCCAAAGATAAACATAATGAGAACAAGAGATTCTTTGCAAAGCTAAAAAAGAAACCTCCTAAAAATTTGGATTATGTTATGCAAGAATTACATGAAGAAGAATTTGAAAAAACAGATTGTTTGTCTTGCGCAAATTGCTGTAAAACTACTGGACCATTATTTACCGTTAGAGATATTGAGCGCATTGCAAAACATTTTAAACAAAAACCGCAACAGTTTATTGAGCAATTTTTAAAGATTGATGAGGAAAACGATTATGTTTTACAAAGCGTTCCTTGTACATTTTTGGGCTCTGATAATTATTGTTCTATTTACAATGTAAGACCAAAAGCTTGCAGAGAATTTCCACATACCGATAGAAAAAAGTTTCAGCAGATCTCTAATTTAACACTCAAGAATGTAGCCATTTGTCCGGCCGCATTCAATATTGTTGAGGCCATGAAAAAAAGAATAAAATAAGTATCTTTAAATAAAATTTTCTTTATCACATTGGAAACAATTATTAATTATTTTGAAAATATTCCATCTGCTCA
>JARRKS010000290.1:0-2821 GCA_037387865.1 Flavobacteriaceae bacterium | reverse complement strand
AGGAAAAACAATATTAAATTCGAAATTGAAGCCAACACCATAATAGCTAAAATATATTTTGAACTCAAAGAATTTTCAAAAGGAGAAGATATTTACACCAAAGGATTAGAATTAGCCAAGAAAACTAAAGACAGTTTTCTTTATGCAGAAAAGCTATTTCGTTTTGGCTATTTGTATAAGCAATATAATGATTATACGAATGCTTACAAAACATTACAAAAATCTCAAAAGCTTTATAATACATTAGATGATCCATTAAACGAAGGATGGAGTATTGCGCATCAAGGCTTTATTTATAGGGATTTGGGTGATTATAAAGAGGCTGAAAAATATCACAAAGAACATTTACAATTAAGCGAAAAGCATGACATAAAACAAAGTGTATCTGGGGCCAATGGTAATTTAGGAGAAGTGTATTACGAATTAGGAGAAGTTTCAAAATCAATAGAGCATTGGAAAAGAGCTATTAGATTATCAAAAGAAATCGGACTTGAAGAATATGCTTCTGTTGGAACGGGTAAACTACTTCAAATATACATAAACGAGAAACAATTCCCAGAAGCAATTAAGTATTTAAATGAATACAAAACAGTCACGAAACAATTTACTATTCCAAAGTATGAAAGAAACTTTTCAATGAACATTCATTTTTGGCAATGCCAAATTGATTATGGGACAGGGAATTTCACTAAAGCTTTAAAAGAATGTGAAAATTGTTTAAAAATCTATAAGACTAATAATTGGACGCCAGAATCTAGTTTATTAAAAAACCTTTATGAAATAAATAAAAAGTTAAATCGGCACGAAATGGCCCTTAATTACTTTGAAAAGTATCATGAATTAACGGATGACGAAAAAGTAGATAAAGCAAGAACCGAAATTCAAAACATTGTTTTTAATAATCAAATAGTCTCAGATAGTATAAATCAAGCTGAAGAAAAAAGACAATTAAATGCGACATATCAAGAAGGTTTAAGAAAAAAGAACCAAGAGAAAAATATGTTCATTATAATAGGGATAATAATACTTTTATTAACTACGGCGTATTTTGTGATTTCTAGGAGAATTGCAGATTCAGAAAGAAAAAGGCTTAAAGAGATAAACCTGCTAAAAAATTCACTTTTCACTAATATTACTCATGAATTCAGAACACCTCTCACAGTAATAAAAGGAATGACTAGTGCGATAAATTCAAAATTAAAAAAGAAGGAACATGATGAACTTAAAAACTCATTAGAAATTATCGATCGTAATAGTGATAGTCTATTGCATTTAATAAATGAGATGTTAGATCTTGCTAAGATCGAAAGTGGAAACATGGAGTTGAATTTAGTTCAGGCTGATATTATTCCTTTCATAAAATATTTAACCCAGAGTTTTCATTCGCTTGCGGAAGAGAAAAACATCTATTTTTCTGTGGAAAGCGAAATTGAACAACTTGAAATGGATTTTGATGTTAACAAGTTTACTGCTATAGTCACCAATCTTTTGTCCAATGCTATAAAATTTACGACCAAAAAGGGAGAAGTTAAAGTTTTTCTGAACAGAATTCAAGAAAAGAATACCAACTATTTTGTTTATAAAGTTAAAGACAGTGGTTTAGGAATTTCTAAAGAAGAACAATTACATATATTTGATAAATTCTATCAAGTCGATAACACATCTTCAAAAACCGAAAAAGGCACAGGTATTGGTTTGTCTTTAGTGAAGGAGTTTGTAGAATTAATGAATGGCACCATTAAAGTGGAAAGCACTCAGGGAAAAGGCAGCATGTTTATTGTTAAAATTCCTATTACCAATAATGCGGTTTTATCGGATGGGTCAGAATTAGTCTCAGCTTCATCTATTCCCAAATCTAATGTCCTACCAATTGAGTTAACAGACCAGCAATCTTTTGATATAGAAAATAAAAACCTTCCACTTGTTCTGATAATAGAAGACAATCTTGATGTAGCTCATTATATAAAAACATGCTTAAAAGAGAATTATCAGATCCTACATGCGCCTAATGGTGCTTTGGGAATTGAAATAGCACTTGAAAAAATACCAGATGTTATTATTAGCGATGTAATGATGCCTGAAAAAGATGGCTTTGAAGTTTGCAAGCATTTAAAAACGGATGAACTTACTGATCATATTCCTATAATCATGTTAACAGCAAAGGCAACGTTTGAAGATCGCCTTACAGGGCTTAAACATGGTGCAGATGCCTATTTACCAAAACCGTTTAACAAATCAGAGTTACTAACCCGTATTGACCAGTTGATATTAGTACGGAAGAAAATGTTAAGCAAATTTGAAAAAACTGGTATTGAGAGGCTTCTATCTGAGAATGTTAAAAATTCTGAAACAAAATTCCTTAATAAAATTATTAAAGTTATTCATGACAACATTACCCAACCAGATTTTGGTCCTTTACAATTAGCATTACAAATGAACTTTAGTGAATCTCAACTTTATAGAAAACTAAAAGCTACCAGTGGTAAATCAACTGCTTTATTTATTCGATCCATTAGACTTCAAAAAGGAAAAGAATTAGTACAAACCACCGATAAAACAGTTTCAGAAGTTGCTTACGATGTTGGTTTTATGATCCTTCCTATTTTAGTCGCGCTTTTAAGGAGGAATTTGGCCAGTCTCCTAGCGCTGCATCCAAATAAAAGCATATGAGCCATAGGTTATTAATTCTCAAAGATACAACTAGCAATAATCTTTCTTGATATTGCACAAATAATCCTCGTTTTTGAATAAATGGTGCATGCCTTATTACTAGTATTATAGTATCATTGTAACATAATCAATATCAGTCATTTATTATAAA
>JARRKS010000289.1:0-2822 GCA_037387865.1 Flavobacteriaceae bacterium | reverse complement strand
TTCAAAATTAAGTAATGCTGCAGTCATGCTCGTTGGATTAGCATTGTAGGCGTCTAGAATAATTTTGTTTGTTCCTTTTTCAATAATTTGAGATCTGTTATTTTTTGGTAAATAGCTTTCAATAGCTGTTTTAATGTCTTCATCTTTGACTTTAAAATAACTTGCTATGGCTATTGCAGCGGAGATATTGTTAAAATTATACTCACCAATTAATTGACTTATTATTTCTAGGTCGTTATATTTTGCTCTCACAAAAGGAGACGATTCTATTAATTCAATTATAACATTAGAATTAGGTTTTCCAAAGAAAATGTTTTTACATTTTTTGTTTTTTCTACCTGAATAGCATCGTTAGAGTTTACAAAAATTGTTTTATTATTTTCAATTAAGTAATTATAAAGTTCTGTCTTGCCTTGTATAACACCTTCTAAACTTCCAAAGCCTTCTAAATGGGCCTTGCCAAAATTGCAGATATAACCATAATCTGGTTTCGCTATCTTAGATAAAAAAGCTATTTCCTTTAAATGATTGGCACCCATTTCTACAATACCAATTTCTGTGGTTTTGTCCATGGAAAGCAATGTTAAGGGTACTCCAATATGATTATTTAAGTTTCCTTGTGTAGCATTAGTTCTGTATTTTCTAGATAATGCGGCATTTATTAATTCTTTGGTTGTTGTTTTTCCATTGCTACCGGTTATGGCAATTATTGGAAGGTTTAAATGGCTTCTATGATATGATGCTAATTCTTGCAACGTTTTAAGAACGTCATCAACTAAAATAGTATTGGTAGAAATTCGAAATTCTTTCTCATCTATTATTGCATATTGTGCACCTTTTCTTAAAGCTTCTTCTGCGAATTCATTGCCATTGAAGTTATCACCTTTCAAAGCAAAATACATGTCATCTTTCCGTATTTTTCGTGTATCTGTATTTACAGAATTGCACTTTAAGAATAACGAATGAAGTTGTTCAATTTTCATAAATTAAATGTAACAAAAAAGTCCTAACGTTAGGTTAGGACTTTAATTTATTTAAACAGATTAGTTTAATTTTTTGTTTTGTTTTTACGTTTGGATTTATCTCCAACTCTAGACATTGCACATCTGAAACCGATGTAATCTGTAGCCATATCTTGCGGGAAATAACGACGTTGAGCTGGATCTAACCAAATTTCTCTATCTTTCCAAGAACCACCTTTGTAAACTCTAACTTCGTCATTAATTAATGATGTTCTGTTGTTAGATTTATCATACTCTCTTATTAATTCACCAGTTGAATCTCTATCTACTAAATGTTTAGGTGAGTTATACATTTTTCTGGTTTCATCAGCTATTTCAGCACCTTCTTCATCATCAGAATTAAAACTTTCAAAATAGCGTGAAGATCTTTTATCTCCATCTCTAAAGTTTCTATTGTCACTAGTGTCAAAGTTTGATCTTAAATACGTTTCATCTTCATCCACTGCAACTTGTAAAATCTCTCCAGGTAAGTTTCTGGCAATTACTTTACCATTACTTAAGGTGTCATAAACAATATCTTCTGAAGTCACTATTTTAACCGTACCATCTTCGGTAATTGCATTTTTAGTATATACATTTCCACGATAGTAGTTAAAATCGTTAAATTCATCATCAACAATTGGTCTGTAAACATCTGCAACCCATTCTGCAACATTTCCAGCCATATCATATAAACCATAATCATTTGGTGCATAAGATTTTACTTCAGCTGTAATATCGGCTCCATCATCAGACCAACCTGCAATTCCGCCATAATCTCCTTTACCTTGTTTGAAGTTAGCTAATTGATCACCTCTAATTTTTCTTTTTCCAGCACGCGTATATTGTCCATCCCAAGGATATTTTTTACGTCCTCTATATACATTATAGCTTCTAATTTCTGTTAGACCTAATGCTGCATATTCCCATTCTGCTTCCGTTGGAAGTCTATACTTAATAGGAATAATACCAGATTCTCTTCTAGCATAAATATTTACAGGATTACCATCTGCATCTGTTTGAGCATTTCTGCTTCGTCCTTGATCAGGCTGAATAACTTCTTCATTACCACCAAAAGTTAAAGATGGTGCATTGATGTAAGTATCAGTATCAAAATTAGAATCGGCTGAAACATCTGTATAATAAGAGTCCCGTTTTAAATATCCTTCTCTCTCAAGTGTGTTTTCTGCAACCATGTTCGATCTCCAGTTGGCAAACTCTACAGCTTGAATCCAACTTACACCTACTACAGGATATTCTCTGTATGCAGGATGACGTAAATAGTTTTCGGTCATAACTTCGTTATATCCTAATCTATTTCTCCAAACAAGTGTGTCTGGCAAAGCACCATGATAGATGGCTCTGTAATTTTCATCTGTTGGAGGATAAACACGTTTGATATAATCTAGATATTCTAAATACATCATGTTTGTTACTTCGGTTTCATCCATATAGAATGACTGAACATGCTGCTGGTTTGGAGTGTTGTTCCAATCGTGCATAACGTCATCATTTACACGTCCCATCGTAAATGTACCTCCTTCAATAAAAACTAAACCTGGAGCGGTTTCTTGTTCTTTAAAGTTATTATTGTATTGAAAACCACCTTCTCTGGCATTAATTTGCCATCCAGTAGCTCTAGAAGTGTTTTTAGAACTTGATGATTTTTTACAACTGGTAATAACTGAAAATAGCGACAGAACTAATAGAATTCTGTATGTTACTAATTTTTTCATATCCATATCTTTAAGTAAGCTAATATATTTTGGTGCTGCAATATAAGAATTAAAGCGAATAATGCAAGCAAAAAATCAAGAAAAG
>JARRKS010000288.1:0-3508 GCA_037387865.1 Flavobacteriaceae bacterium | reverse complement strand
CCAAAACAAGCTGAAAAAGAAGGTTGTGGTTCTTTCACACCAGCTTCTGTACCTGCTACTTTTGCAGTATAACCTGAAATAAAATGATAGGCTGCTTGAGCAGGTGTTAATTTAGAAATTGGAGGTAAGACCCCAAACGCATCAGCAGTAAGAAAAAATATGTTCTTAGGATTTTTCCCTATTGATGGTCTTTGAATATTGTTAATATGGTCTATTGGATAGCTTACTCGTGTATTCTGGGTAATTGTAGTATCTTCAAAATTAACAACACCATATTTATCCAAAATTACGTTTTCTAGAATTGCTCCAGGTTTTATCGCATTGAAAATATCTGGTTCATTCTCTTCAGATAAATTGATGACTTTGGCATAGCATCCTCCTTCAAAATTAAAAACTGTATTTTCGTTAGTCCATCCGTGCTCATCGTCTCCAATTAAACGACGATTTGGGTCTGCAGACAATGTTGTTTTTCCGGTACCTGATAACCCAAAGAAAATAGCAGTATCACTATCCTTTCCAACATTAGCACTACAGTGCATAGGTAATGTATTTTTAAATACTGGAAGAATAAAATTGAGAGCTGAAAAAATTCCTTTTTTTATTTCTCCTGTATAACCTGTTCCTCCGATTAAAGCAATCTTTTTTGTGAAATTTAAAATAGCAAAGTTATGTTGTCTGGTTCCATCAAATTCTGGATTGGCCATAAATCCAGGGGCATTAATTACCGTCCATTCTGGTAAAAATGTGTCTAATTCTGATTCTTCAGGTCTCAAAAACATATTATAAGCAAACATATTACTCCAAGGATACTCATTAATAACCCTGATATTTAACTTATAGTTTTCATCTGCACAGGCATAGCAATCCCTTACAAAAACCTCCTTTTCAGAAAGGTAAGTAACAACTTTTTTATATAATTTATCAAAAGCATCTGGCTCAAACGGAATATTAATATTTCCCCACCAAATTCTATCTTTTGTTATTTCATCCTTAACTATAAATCTATCTTTGGGTGATCGCCCCGTAAACTCTCCAGTATTCACTGCAAGAGCTCCAGAAGAAGCTTCGACACCTTGTCCTTTTTCTATAGTGATTTCATGTAATTGATTGGGTGATAATTGATAATGAATTTTTGCATTTTTAATTCCGTAATTATCTAACGAAATCGTTTTCGTGGTTTGGGTGTAATCCACCATATTTTTTCAATTTTTATTGATGCAACAAAATTAAAACATTATTTTAAAGTAGCTATAAAATCTTCTTATTAATCTTGTTTTAATTTTAAAAAATTGAATAGTATAACTATCCAAGCCATGATTAAAAGAAAACCCCCTAAAGGCGTAATTAAAGCTACTGTTTTAAAATCAAAACTTGTAAGTTCATTTGTTGCTAACCCATAGATTGAACCAGAAAAAAACAGTATCCCGATAATTAAAAAGTAGAATATTACGTTCTTTGATTTATCGTTTAAATATGTTGTTTGCCCAACAAACAATAACACTATAGCGTGATACATTTGGTATCTTACTCCTGTTTCAAAAGTCTGTTGAGCTTCAATAGAAATTAAGTCTTTTAGACCATGAGATCCAAAAGCCCCTAAAATAACAGCCAAAACGCCTAATATTGCACCTGTAATCAATATTTTTTTGTTCATATAAAATTCTATTTTGGATTTTTAAAACAGTTTCATTTTACTACATTCGTTAAACAAAATTACTCAACAAATTTCACTATGCGAAAGATATTAGTAATAGGTTCTGGAAAATCTTCATCCTATCTTATAAAATATTTATTGGATAAATCTGTTTCAGAACAATTACAGATCATTATTGGTGATGTCAATATTACTAATGCAAAAAAACTTATTGGTACGTATCAAAATGCTACTGCTATTGTGTTAGATGTCTTTGATAAAAATTCTAGAGAAAGTGCTATTAAAAATTCAGATATTGTAGTTTCCATGCTTCCAGCAAGATTTCATATAGAAGTGGCAAAAGATTGCATTCTATTTGGAAAGCATATGGTAACCGCATCTTATGTAAGTGAAGAGATGCATAAGCTTGATACTTCAGCAAAGGAAAAAGGATTAGTTTTTATGAATGAGATTGGTGTAGATCCAGGCATTGACCATATGAGTGCGATGCAAGTTATTGATAGAATTCGAAATAAAGGTGGTAAAATGATTTTGTTTGAATCGTTTACTGGTGGATTGGTAGCACCAGAAAGTGATAACAATCTTTGGAACTATAAATTCACTTGGAATCCTAGAAATGTAGTTTTAGCTGGACAAGGAGGTGCTGCAAAATTTTTACAAGAAGGTGCATATAAATACATTCCATATAATAGATTATTTAGACGAACTGAATTTTTGGATATTGATGGTTATGGTCGTTTTGAAGCCTATGCCAATCGTGATTCTTTAAAGTATCAAAGTGCTTATGGTTTAGATAACGTAAAAACATTATATCGAGGTACGATGCGTCGTGTAGGATTCAGTAGAGCTTGGAATATTTTTGTTCAGTTAGGAATGACAGACGACAGCTATACTTTAGACGATAGTGAAAACATGAGCTATCGTGATTTTGTGAATGCATTCTTACCATATAGCCCAACTGATTCTGTTGAGTTAAAATTTAGACATCAATTAAAAATAGATCAGGACGATATAGAAAGCAACACCAGCTCAAATTCTTCAGAAAATTTTAATGGACAGTTGGACTTTAGCAGACAATGACAAAGATATGATCGTGATGTACCATAAATTTGGTTACGAACTAAATGGTAAAAAACATCAAATTGATGCCACTATGGTTGTAACAGGTAAAGATCAAACCTATACAGCTATGGCTAAAACTGTTGGTTTACCAGTAGCTATTGCAACACTTGCTATATTAAATGGTACAATTTCAACGTCAGGTGTTCAAATTCCTATTAAGAAAGAGGTTTACGACCCAATATTAAAAGAGCTCGAGAGTTTTGATATTGTTTTCAACGAAAAAGAAGTTGAGTATTTAGGATACAATCCTTTGAATATTTAAATATTGTCTTACAATTCTAAATCATTTCGTTAATTTTATATTTCAAATCGAAAATGTAAACATAATGAAAGTTGTAAATCAAAATATAGAAATTGATGGTATCGACAAACAAATTCTTCGCGCTCTTATGCAAGATGCCAGAACGCCTATTCTGGAAATTGCAAGACAGGTAGGAATTTCTGGAGCTGCCATTCATCAACGTTTAAGAAAACTAGAAAAATCTGGTCTTATTGCAGGTTCAAAATTCATTATTGATGCCAAAGTTTTAGGTTATACTACTATGGCATTTATCGGCATCTATTTGGATAAAGCCATAAGCAATCCAGAAGCTGTAAAACAACTCAAAAAAATCCCAGAAGTTTTAGAATGTCATTACACGACAGGAAATTGGAGTGTTTTTATTAAAATTTTGTGTAAAGATAATTCACACCTTATGTTCCTGCTTAACAAAAAGATTCAGTCTATTCCAG
>JARRKS010000287.1:745-3583 GCA_037387865.1 Flavobacteriaceae bacterium | reverse complement strand
GATGAAATCGAAGCTGCTTTTGGAAATCAAATTCAGGTGATCACTCCTAAATCTGTACTCGATGCTATATCGTCAGTTATAGCAACAATTGAGCTATTTGTATCTGGTATTAGTGCAATATCTTTGGTTGTTGCAGGGGTCGGTACTATGAATACCATGCTTACTTCTTTGATGGAACGAGTTAGAGAGATTGGAATCCTAAAAGCTCTGGGAATGCAGAAGCGAACAGTCCTAAGTATCTTTCTTAATGAAGCATTAATCATCGGTATTCTCGGTTCAGTATTTGGAATAGTGTTGGGTTCTGCATTAGCTTTATCGATTGACCAGTTGGGTTTACTTGAAAATTTCACAACTGGAACATATAATACGGTTTTAGGTGAGATCTCAATAAGACCTGTTTTTGATATTTCACTTTTCATTTATTCTTTCATCTTTGGAATTGTAATCAGTGTAATCTTTGGTTTATATCCTGCATGGAGAGCAGCCAAAATGGACCCAGTTGAAGCGTTAAGGAATGAATAGAGGAGCATTAGATGTCAAAGGATATTTGTATAATACCTCTATCAAAAATTAAGAATAATATTAACTCAGGCGCAAAAGCTAGAAACCTTTCAATCTTGCAAAAAATGGGATTGAAAATTCCAAAAAGCTTTGTAATACCCTTCGAGGCCTTCGAGGATTATACGGCCCATAGAGAATCCGGTATCAATAGCGTTATGAAGTGTTTAGAAAGAATCTTGGATGAAAATAAAAGATATTCAATTCGTTCTTCAGCAAATATTGAGGATTCTTCCGTAATCTCTTTTGCCGGTCAATTCGAAACACAATTGAATTGTGAAAATCTTAATTCTATAAAAAAGGCAATTGAGCGTACTTGGATTTCTGCACATGGTGAAAAACCGACAACATACAAATCAAATCTTGGACATTCAGATGTAAAATTAAAGATGGCTGTAATTATTCAAGAAATGGTTGAACCAGAGTTTTCTGGTGTTGTGTTTACAAAGAATCCATTAACAGGGCTTGACGAAGTAATTGTTGAAACAGTTGATGGATATTGTGATTCTTTGGTTCAGAATGGTGTGACACCTGAAAGATGGGTATATAAATGGGGACAATTGATAGAATTTCCAGAGAATAGAAACAAACGATCTAATATAATTCTTAAGATTATTTCTAAAGCCTTAGAAATTGGAAAGAAGTTGGATTCTTCAATAGATCTTGAATGGGCCTATGATGGGAAGGAAATTTTTTGGTTACAAATGAGGGAAATAACTACTCTAAAGAATACATGCCTATATTCAAATCGGCTTTCCAGAGAATTTCTTCCAGGTATTATTGTACCACTTGTCTGGTCTGTAAATATTCCTGTTGTGAACTCTTCATGGAAAAGACTTTTCATTGAACTGCTAGGAAGTTCTGCAAAAAGTATTGATGTAGATAGTCTTGCAAAATCCTTCTATTTTCGAGCTTACTTCAATATGACAGTTGTAGGGAATATTTTCCAAATATTGGGGATGCCTCGTGAGGCTCTTGAGATTCTGGCAGGTATCGAAGCTCCGAAGGAAGGAAAACCATCATTTAGACCAGGTCTAAAAACAATTAGATATTTCCCTAGACTTATATTGTTTGCAATTCGTAAGTTGTTTTTCTCTAAGAAAATTGAACTTTTTCTTAGAATTAGAAAGAATGATTTTCAGAAAATTGCTTCTCAAGAATTGGAATCCTTGAATGAGTTCGAAACTATTGGAATTATTGACACGCTTTTTGAGTTGAATACTGATTCCTCGTACTATGTAATCGTTTCACAGTTGCTGAATAGTTTGTATAACGCAATTCTTCGTTCAAGTTTAGAAAAGAAAGGATTGGATTTTGAAAAGGTCGAGTTTAAAGAAACTAAAAAACGATTGGAACCTATCGATCCAAAACAGCAAATAGACTTTTTGAATAATGAGTTTCAATTACTTCCTGCTGAAAAACAATCGCTAATAAGAGAATTATCTTGTGCTGAAGTTATGAACTCAGAAGAACTTGGTTGCTTCAAAGATAATCTCCGAAAGTTTATTGATAATTTTGGTCATCTTAGTGATTGTGGAAATGATTTCTCTAAACCAACATGGAAAGAAAATCCTGATAATATTTTAAGAATGATTATAGATCAAAATCCAAAAGTTGTTAAAATTAAAGAAGATACAATAAATTCAGACTTTGAAGCAATTCTAAGTAATAATAGGCTGATTCGTTTTCTATTTAAACGAGCGGCAAAGTATACCGAATATCGTGAATCAGTAAATTTTCTTTATACATTTGGTTACAGCCTCTTCAGGAGATGTTTCATGCATTTAGGAAGTCTATTAAACCAGAAAGGAATTTTGGATCAAAAGGATGACATTTTTTATCTTTCTTATGACGAACTTAAACACCTAGTAAAAGATAATTCATTAAAAGTTTCTCTAAATAGAAAAATTATTGAGCGGAAATCGGACGTTGAACGATTCAAAGACATAATATTGCCAGAAGTGATTTACAACGAATTACCTGAAAGTGCATTGTTTAAAGGAAAAATTCTCCGCGATTTAAAAGGAGTAGCTACTTCTCGTGGTCACTATATTGGTCCTGCTCGAATAGTAAGTGGGCCAAGTGACTTCAAAAAAATTAAAATTGGAGACATTCTTGTAATACCCTTTTCAGATGTCAGTTGGACGCCCCTGTTTTCTAAAGCTTCAGCTGTTGTTTCTGAATCTGGAGGAATTTTGTCTCATTGTTCCATAGTGGCAAGGGAATATGGAATACCTGCAGTTGTTTCTGTTACTGGAGCAATGAAAATTGTTGATGGAA
>JARRKS010000287.1:0-673 GCA_037387865.1 Flavobacteriaceae bacterium | reverse complement strand
AGTTATCAATCAGCATAATATGTGTATTAATTGGGTATCTAATAGGATCAATTTCTTTTGCGAGAGTTGGATTAAGACTGGCAGGACTAAAAAGAGACATTTCAGAATTAGAGATACCTGTTGAGGGAACTCATGAAACTGCTCGGGTAGAAATTTTTGGTGCAAATGCCGCTTCAATGATTCTTGGAGCAAAAGCAGGCATCGTAATTGGAATTATGGATGTGTTAAAAGCTGCTCTTCCGATGATAATCTTCCGATTAGTACTTTATCCAGCAGAGCAATACTATCTCATAATTTGGGTATCTGTTTTGATAGGTCATAATTGGCCATTATATTTTGGTTTTAAAGGTGGTCGAGGTTTCTCAGTTATTTTTGGAGGCTTAATTATTATTGACTTGATAGCTTCGATTGTGCTTCCAACAATTGGGATTTTATTTGGTTTGTTTGTTGCTGGTAACATGTTGGTCGGATATATTAGCTGGGTTTTCTTTATTCCAATTTGGTTCTTTTTTAGAACATCTGATTTAGCTTTCGTTATCTGTTCATTTTTGATATTGATACTTTTTGTTTTATCGACGAGACCAGAAGTTAGGACTATGGCTAAATATCGTCGAGAGGGCAAAATTGAAGAATATATGCAAGGACTTTATGCTTCTTCTCCACGATGGCGAGG
>JARRKS010000286.1:0-2844 GCA_037387865.1 Flavobacteriaceae bacterium | reverse complement strand
GATTTGAAGAACATGAAAAATGACGCACCTTCTCGTGGCAATCTTACACTCGGTTACCTTCTTAATACAATTTCTCCCGAAGAATATTATGAAAATTTGCAACCTACTTTGTATGATTATAATGGGTTTAACCTTTTATTAGGTGATGCTGATAATCTTTACTACTTCTCAAATAAAACTGACGGCATTCAAAAGCTAAGTCCGGGAATTCACGGCATAAGTAATGCAATATTAAATACCCCTTGGCCAAAAGTTGAAAAAGCAAAGCAAAAGCTTGAAAGCTTATTAAAGCAAGAAGATGTTCATCCTTTTGAAGTGATTGATATTCTAAAAAACACAACTATAGCCAAAGATGAAGATCTTCCGGATACTGGTGTTGGTTTGGAACTGGAAAGAATGCTGTCGTCAATTTTTATTAAATCAGAAAAATACGGGACCAGGTGTTCTTCAGTACTGATGGTAGATAAAGAAAATAATGTTCAGTTTGTCGAAAAGTTTTTCTTTGGCGGATTAGGTACATTTTCAAACAGAGAATTCAAATTCAAAATAAATAGTTAGTACAAAAAAATGAATCCTGATGTAATTCACGAAAAGGAAAACGATAGATTTATAATTTACAGTGAGGGGAAAGAATCATTTATTGAATACAGAATAAACGATGATGAAATCAATCTTTACCACACTTACACTGATCCGGGTTTGAGGGGGAAAGGATTAGCGGCTCTTGTAGTCAGAGCCGCTTTTGAATATGCTAAAGAAAATAATCTGAAAGTTCTACCTACCTGCTCTTATGTTCAGGCATTCATTAAAAGGAATGATGAATATAGTGCGCTGATTGCTGAATAAATTTTACTTCAATTGAGCATTAAGCAATATCATTGGACCTGTTAAAGCTCTTGAAACCGGGCAATTTGCTTTTGCCTGATCTGCATAATTTACGAACTTAGCATTATCAATACCTTCAACTTCACCAATAGTATCCAGTTCAACTTTTGTAATTGTAAAGCCAGCATCTGTTTTTTCAAGATGTACCTTTGCATCAGTCTTAATTGAATTTACTTTGAACCCGTCTTTTGATAACGCATTTGCAAGAGCCATTGAAAAACAGCCGGAATGTGCTGCCCCGATTAACTCTTCCGGATTTGTTGTTGTTCCGGTTTCAAAACGTGAACTGAAATCATAAGCAGTATTGCTCAATACTTTGGTTTCTGTACTGATGACACCTTTGCCACCCTTTAAATCGCCGTTCCATTCGGCATTTGCTCTTCTTATAGGCATAATGTCTCCTTTAGTTTAATTGATAAATAATGTAAAATTGAATGTGCTAAGTTAACATTAATAATAAAAAATACGTTATTATTATCAACAAAAGCGGGTTTTTTATCAGAAAAAATTTAATTATATAAATTGCAGTTTAATATTTTAAAAGAAATTACAGCTATTCTGCCGGAGAATTAATATGGAAAATAAAATTACACACGTTGTTAAGCGAACAGGGGCAATTGTTCCGTTCAGAAAGGAACGAGTGATTAATGCAATCTACCGTGCTGCTGTAGCGGTTGGCGGAAGGGACAAAGAAAAAGCAGAGGATCTTGCCGAACAAGTCATTCAAATATTGAATGAAAAGTTTGACGAAAAAACTAATCCTCATATTGAAGACATTCAGGATATTGTAGAAAAAGTGTTAATTGAAAATGGACATGCAAAGGTTGCAAAAGAATACATTCTTTACCGTGAAGAGGCAGCAAATCGTAGAGATGAAGAAGGTAGAATTAATTCGATGCTGAATGAAAATATTCCCTGGGCTAAAGTCTGGCGGAATCTTGATTGGGCTGTCGGACATAAACTAAATACAGTTGATCTGCTTAATGAAAGAGTTGCGAATGGAGAGTTTGCACAAATTGTTCATGAATCAGAAACACTTTACGAAGATGATGTTGAACTTGCAGCTAAATTAATAATTGAACGACTTGAAAGTCTGAGAATGGTAATGATTAGTGGTCCCTCCTCTTCGGGAAAGACAAGTACTACAATGAAGCTTGAGCAAAAGCTGATCAAAAAAGGTTTTAAGTTTAAAGCACTGATTGTTGATCATTACTTTTTTGATCTTGAGTTTCATCCAAAAGATGAATTTGGTGACTACGATTTTGAAACTCCACAGGCTTTGGATCTTGAATTAATAAATGAACACCTTGTTAGTCTCAGTAACGGTGAAGAAGTTCTAATTCCCTCTTATGATTTTAAGACCGGCAGCCGAACACTTGATGTTACCCCAATGAAACTTGAAAAGGATGAGCTTCTACTAATTGATAGTTTACACGGACTCTATCCTGACTTCAGTAAAGACATTGCGATTGATGTAAAGTTTAAATTGTATCTTGAACCGTTATTACAGATGAAAGGACCGGATGATAAATATATCCTCTGGACAGATATAAGATTGATTAGAAGAATGCTCCGTGATTTTACACATCGTGCTTACAACCCAACACAAACTCTCGAACACTGGCACTACGTTCGCTCAAGTGAGATGAGAAATATTATACCTTACAGCAACACAGCAGATTTTATTATCAGCAGTGCTATGCCTTACGAGCTTTGTTTTTATTCTCACAAACTTGGAAAAGATTTTATTGAGTGGGAGAAAAAGTATAAGGATGATCCACTTAAAACAGATGCTTACGAAAGAGCATCCCGATTGGCAGAGTTACTTTCACAAATTACACCAGTTGAAGATGATTCACCGGTACCACACGATTCTGTTTTAAGAGAGTTTATCGGTGGAAGCAGTATTGTACATTAATAAGAGTTGGTAGATCAGGAAAGGAAGTGTTCTCCCATTCA
>JARRKS010000285.1:0-3862 GCA_037387865.1 Flavobacteriaceae bacterium | reverse complement strand
GGATTATCATTTTATAATGATAGAAATGGTAATACCATTCAAACAGGAGCTAAATTTTCTTTTGCACATCATTTAATTATCAATGTACCAACGGAACAGTATTTGTCTTTTGGTATATCGTTCAATGTCAATAATTTTAAGATTGACATCAATAATTTCAATACAACGTATGAAACACACGTTATTGATCCATATGTAACCGATGATAGATCTACAACCAACAGTAATTTTGATATTGGTGCATTGTACAGATACAAAGGGTTTTATTTTAGTTTCAATGCCAATAACATTCTAAAGAAAAAAGTGGATGAAGAACGGGTAGCCGAACCTAATCAGCTTTTAAATTACCAAGTGTATTCTGGATTAATCATTGGAAAGAACATTGCAAATAGTATTCAATATGAACCCTCTATTTTCTTTCAATTGTTTGGTAGTGATGGAAGATCTAGTACAGATGTTAACTTTAAGGTTAGAAAGTATAGTAAGAACCTCAACTATTTTTGGGCAGGCATATCTTATCGTTATCTTAACGATCAATTTTTCAAGCCACTTAATATAGGACCTATGTTTGGGGTCAAGCAGTCTATTTTCTACTTTGGATATTCTTATCAAGTTACAATGAATGATTTGATATCATATAATTCTGGAACACACGTAGTTACCATTGGTTTGGATCTGTTGCGTTCTGCCAGTAATTGTCCGTGTACCAAAAGTCGTGTGAGTTTTAGATAATAAATTATTTTTTATTAGGATTTTTAGCTGAGATTGATGAATTTTTTACATGGAATATGTAATTCCAATGCTTATTCGATAACGTTTTCGTTTTAAATATCAAACGATTATATTTCTATTTTTATACAAATAAGTTTTATTGTTTTATTTTGTATCAAGTCTCAACAAAATGAAGTATAAGAAATGTATTATTATTGCAATAAATTGGTTTTCAATCACTCTATTACTATTGGTATTCTCTTCTTGTAAAGACAATTCAAAAAATAAAACAGAACAAACATTGAAGTACATTTTTTCAGGAAGTGCTGTTGTAGATATTAATAACACTTCTGGTTTTGGAAAAGATGGAAAAATACCTGTTGTTGCTATTTTTACCTATCATGATCCTGAAGGTGAAGAAGCGGGCAATATTAATTTTCAAAGTCAAGCCATAGCTTATTCTTTGGATGAAGGTCAAACCTGGGAGAAATACAGTGGTAATCCAGTTATTCCAAATCCTAATATTAAGGATTTTAGAGATCCTAAAGTGATTTGGGATGAGGAGCATCAGCAATGGCTTATGGCAATAGCTACCTATGAAAAAAACCTATTTTATACTTCAAATGATTTAAAAGATTGGAAGTTATTATCAGATTTTGGTGACGGTATTGGAGCCCATGGTGGTGTTTGGGAATGTCCAGATTTTTTCCCTATGAAAGTTGAAGGTACAGATAAAACTAAATGGGTGTTATTGCAAAGTTTAAATCCTGGGCATATTAATGGAGGTTCAGGCACACAATACTTTATTGGTGATTTTGATGGTACACATTTTACTTTAGATCAAGAATTTGAGAAGCAATTAAATAATAACGAGGCTGTTTGGTTAGATTATGGTAGAGATAATTATGCAGGCGTAACATGGTCTAATATACCTGAAAGTGATGGCAGAAAACTTTTTATGGGCTGGATGAGTAATTGGGATTATGCTAAAGTAGTACCTACATTTGCTTGGAGAAGTAGCATGACGGTTGTAAGAGAATTAAAATTAAAAAAGATTAATAATACATACGTATTGTTTTCAAAGCCAGTTAAAGAATTAGACCACTATAAAACTAAAGTTTTTGAAAAAAACAATATTGCTTTTAAAGATGAATTGAAGATTGTAGGTTCTAATCAAATAGATATTAATAAATCTGTAATTGAGATTGAACTTTCTAATTTAAACAATGGGATTTACAAATTTAGTTTGGAAAACCTTGAAGGTGATTTGGTTGAATTTGGGTTAAATAATATTGAAAAGTACTTTTTTATTGATAGAACTAAATCAGGCGATTTAAACTTTTCAGATAAATTTGCTGATACTATTTCTAAAGCTTATTTTAATAAACAATTCACCAATTTACAAATTGAAATGGTTATTGATAAAACATCTTTAGAATTGTTTTTTAATAATGGTGAAACTGTAATGACCGAAATATTTTTCCCTCGTGCTCCAATGAATTCCTTAAAAATCAGTACTGAAAATAAATCTGAAACAATCATTAATAAGCTAATTGTTAATCAGCTAAATTTTAAAAAGTAACCATGAATTCATTTACATGCTTTGGTGAAGTACTTTGGGATGTTTTTCCAGATCAGGAAAAAATAGGCGGAGCGCCTTTAAATGTAGCACTGCGTTTGCAGTCTTATAAAAACGATGTAGCCATTATTAGTTCAGTTGGTAATGATGTTTTAGGAAAAAAACTAAAAGATTTTATTCTCAAGAATAATTTAAAAAGTGACTATATACAGACTGATAAAATTTTGAGTACAGGACGAGTTAATGTAACATTAGATGATAAAGGTTCTGCAAGTTATGAAATAAGCCAACCAGTAGCTTGGGATAATATTCAATTAAACGAGACTAGTATTGAAAGGGTTAAACAAAGCGACGTTTTTATATTCGGCAGTTTAGCTTGTAGAAATTCGGTGTCAAAACAAACACTTTTAGAATTATTAAATCATGCAAAGTTTAAAGTTTTTGATGTCAATTTAAGACCACCTTTTTATAGCCTTGAACTACTTCAAGAACTTATGCATAAAGTAGATTTTATAAAATTTAATGATGATGAGTTAGAATTAATTTCTTATCAATTAAAATCGGATACAACATCAATTGAAAAGAACATGACTTTCATTTCAAAAATGTTCGGAGTAAAATATTTATGTGTTACCAGAGGAAGTAAAGGTGCTATATTTTTATCCGATGGGAAGTTGTATTCAAATGATGGATATAAAGTAAATGTAAAAGATACAGTTGGTGCTGGCGATTCATTTTTAGCATCGTTGTTACATAAAATTACCTGCGAAAACAATAAGCAAAAAGCTCTTGATTTTGCATGTGCCGTAGGAGCATTGGTTGCTGCTTCAGAAGGTGCTAATCCTAAAATCCAAGAATTGGATATTAATAATTTGATAAATAGAGGATAATTTTATCTTGTTGATTCTCTAATCACCAATTCTGTTGGTAATTCTACAGTTTTAAATTCTACGCTAATTTTGGCTTTTCTATTTTGAATTTCTTCAAATAATAGATTAAATGCTTTCTTGCCCATTTCAAAACCAGGTTGATTTACTGTAGATAATTTAGGTGAAGTAATACTTGTTAATAACCAATTACTAAATCCCATAATGGAGATATCATCTGGAATTTTCACATTGAATTTTTTAAGACCATTCATAACACCAATAGCAGTTAGGTCTGTAAAAGCAAATACACCATCAACATCATTATGATTAGTATATATTTCTTTTGCAATATCTTGACCATCTTCCAGAGATAAATTTGGAGCTTCAAAAACAATAGATTTATCGAATTCAATTCCATTTTCCTTCAATGCGTTTTTATAACCTATAAACCTATCAATGGTAGTTTGAGGTTTTAGAGGTCCTCTTACATGTGCAATTTTATTACAACCAGAATCTATAAGATATTGTGTTGCATTAAAGGCTGCTTTTTGATCGTTAATCACAACTTTATTACATGTCACAGATTTTGAAATTTTATCATATAACACAATTGGGAAGCCAGATGCTATAAGGTTCTTTAAATGTTTATAATCTACAGTGTTGTCTGCTAAGGACAATAAAATTCCATCTACATTTTTATCTA
>JARRKS010000284.1:0-2846 GCA_037387865.1 Flavobacteriaceae bacterium | reverse complement strand
CAGTATTCTTTTATCCAATGACCCAATTAAAACTGTAAAACTTTCATCCAAAAATCTAGTTGAAGATGAAGAAATAGATACTATATATACCAAATTGTATACTTCTAAATTCCCATTAGGCATTCAAGGAGGTGAAATTAATCAGCCTTTAAGTTTTTACTATGGACCTACGGATAGTAAAATTCTTAAAACGTATGACAAAGGCCTTGAAGAAAGTATCCCTTTTGGGTGGGGAATTTTCGGATGGATTAATAAATCTGTTTTCATTCCGTTGTTTGCATTTTTAAGTGGCATTTTGCCATATGGATTTGCTATTATTGTGATGACCATTTTGGTAAGGATTGTAATGTCTCCTGTAACCTACAAATCTTATGTGTCTCAAGCCAAAATGAAAATTCTGAAACCAGAAATAGCAGAGATTCAAGCGAAGCATAAAGACAACAAAATGAAAATTCAGCAGGAAACCATGGCACTGTATAGCAAAGCTGGAGCTAGTCCAATGGCTGGTTGTTTACCAGCCTTGGTGCAACTTCCAGTATTCTATGCGTTATTCATGTTTTTCCCAACAGCGTTTGATTTACGTCAGAAAAGTTTCCTTTGGGCTGAAGATTTATCGTCATACGATACTATTGCTGAATTACCGTTCCACATTCCTTTTTATGGGGATCATGTAAGTTTATTTCCAATCTTGGCATCTATAGCAATATTCATTTATATGAAGATGACCACAGGACAACAAATGGCATCGCAACCAACGCAAGAAGGTATGCCAGATATGCAAAAAATGATGAAGTATATGATATACTTTTCACCATTAATGATGTTGTTTTTCTTTAATAATTATGCGTCTGGATTAAGTTTGTACTACTTTATATCCAACTTAATTACTATTGGAATTATGTTGGTAATTAAGAATTATATTATAGATGAAGATAAGATTCATGCCAAAATACAAGAGAACAAGAAAAAGCCCAAAAAACAGAATAGGTTCCAGAAGAAAATGGCAGAAATGATGGAACAGGCAGAACAACAAAAAAAGACACAACAAAGAAAAAAATAGTTTAAAGCTGCCTTTTGGCAGCTTTTTTGTTATACAATTTCAAGAAAAATAAATCGTTATCTACTATATGAAAATAAAAGTTTCTCTCATTCTATTTTTTATTTCGGTAGTATCATTTTCACAAGAGATTAATCAATATGATGAAAATGGAAACCGTCATGGTGTTTGGAAGAAAAATTTTGAGAACACCAAAGTGCTTCGCTATGAAGGCGAGTTTTTTCATGGCAAGGAAGTTGGTACGTTTAAGTTCTACCAGAACTTAAACGGAAAAGCAACTTTAACAGCAACAAGAAAGTTTCATGAAGATAGTGATTTGGCTGATGTTATCTTTTATTCATCCATTGGAAAAGTAATCAGTGAAGGAAAAATGAGAGGAAAAACATATGTAGGTGAGTGGAAATATTATCAAAAAAATTCTGATCGTATATTGAATTTAGAGAACTATAATGATTTTGGAAGGCTACAGGGTGAACGATTGGTATATTATGAAAATGGACAAATAGCACAAAAAGAAAATTATAAGGACGGAAAGCTACATGGTGTTTCGTATTGGTATGCAGAAGATGGTGTTTTGATAAAGGAAATGCTTTATGAAAATGGAGAATTACATGGTTTATCAAAATACTACAGTCCAGCAGGGGATTTAATCATTGAAGGACGATATAAGAGAGCCAAGAAACACGGTATTTGGAAATATTATGAAAATGGTAAACTAGTTGAAGAGAAGAATTTTTCACCAGAAGGCAAGTATAAAAAGAAAAAATGAAGTAGATTATCTGTTATATTATTTTAAAAAGGTAACGTATCAGGTTACCTTTTTTTATTTGTAAATTTGCAAAATGAAACGTGTTATTGTTGGGCTATCTGGAGGAGTGGATTCTAGCGTAGCAGCTTATTTATTAAAGCAGCAAGGCTATGAAGTTATTGGCTTGTTTATGAAAAACTGGCATGATGATTCTGTAACTATTTCTGATGAATGCCCTTGGCTTGATGATAGTAATGATGCCATGCTTGTGGCAGAAAAACTAGGCATTCCGTTTCAAACCATAGATTTGAGTGAGCAGTATAAAGAGCGTATAGTTGACTATATGTTCAATGAATATGAAAAAGGTAGAACACCAAATCCTGATGTACTCTGTAACAGAGAAATTAAGTTTGATGTCTTTATGAAAATAGCGCTTGATCTTGGAGCAGATTTTGTCGCGACTGGTCATTATTGTAGAAAAGGAACTATAAAGAAAGGTGATAAAGAAATTTATCAGTTACTTGCTGGTGTTGATAACAATAAAGACCAATCGTATTTTTTATGTCAGCTTTCACAAGCTCAATTATCCAAAGCACTTTTTCCAATAGGTGAATTGACAAAACCAGAAGTACGTGAAATTGCTTCTCAAATAGGTTTAGCTACAGCAGATAAGAAAGATTCACAAGGATTATGTTTTATTGGTAAGGTGCGTTTGCCAGATTTTTTACAACAACAACTAAAACCCAAAGAAGGCCTTATTGTTGAAGTTCCTAAAGAAAACACAATTTACAATGGTGAAATTCCAGAATTCAATTCAACAAAAGAAAAATTGGAATATCTCACACGTAAAATGGATTATTCGCCTAATGATGGCGATATTGTAGGTAAACATCAAGGCGCACATTATTTTACAAAGGGGCAACGTAAAGGACTAGCTGTTGGCGGTACAACAGAACCTTTGTTTGTTATAGATACCAACGTAGAAGACAACATAATTTATACAGGTCAAGGAAAAAACCATCCAGGTTTATTTAAAAGAGC
>JARRKS010000283.1:0-4433 GCA_037387865.1 Flavobacteriaceae bacterium | reverse complement strand
CCTCTAAAAAATTTGTTGCTTTTGAAAGAATTACGAGTGAAATGATTTCAGAATCTTCCGAAGATGGTTTTGATATGTTAAGTGGTTTATTCGGAAACACCATGGGTTTATTTGAGTCAAGAAAAGGAAAGCTTTATGGAGATACAACAGCCAAAAAAACAATTATAAGAGAGTTAAAGCCTTTAGATATTTTATTAGAAAAAACGCCTTTTAGGCTAACAGACAAGTTTATTCCAGGTCATTTTGGGCATGTAGCTATTTGGACAGGAACTAAGGCAGAACTTATAGAATTGGATTTATGGGATAACCCATACGTACAAAAATATGCAAATGCGGTTAGTAATGATTTAGATGCAACGTCAAAGGAAGAGCATCAAATTATAGAAGCACTTCGCTCTGGAGTGAAATTAAGTACTTTAGATGATTTTATGAATATTGATGACTTTGCCATTTTAAGGCCCGTTTTTAAAGTCGAAAAGAATGAAGATTTAACTAAGGAAGCACTTCTAATGGCTTTTAGGCAATTAGGGAAAAAGTATGATTTCAATTTTGATGTAAATACTACCGATAAAATTGTGTGTTCAGAACTTGCATATGTCTCTTTTCCTAGTATTGATTGGCCTACTGAAAAAACACTTGGAAGGCATAATATTAGCCCAGATAACGTAGCAAAATTAGCTTGGAACAGCTTGCCTTTGGAGTTAGTTTTATTTTATCATGATGGCAAATTGGTTGATAAAGAGGTGCAATTACCAAAAATGATAGAACTAATGAAAGAGTAAATGTATATTTTATTTTGAATTAACAACAACTTTGTCGGCATCAATAGAGGTTTTAGAATTCCCAAGGTTTAGAAAGGAATTAAGCTATTGGATTTAAGATAGAGTGCCTCCTTGGTTCGAACCCAAGAGGGGAGCTTGATAGAAGATAAGTCCAACAGAAATGTTGGACTTTTTTTATTCTCTAGCCTTTCCATTATTAATACCTTATATTCAACTTAACTTACTAAAAACAATTATTATGAAAAATTTGGCACCAACGTCATATTTATTGGTTTTAACATGTCTATTAATTTTTGGATGTAATGAGAGAGAAACTCGTGTAAATTCAATAAAAGAAAAAGGACTATCTCAAAATAGCACTATTAGAAAGTATACTAATGTAGATTTAGATTCAGTTTTGAGTCCAGTTACAGGATTCAGAACAGTTCATCATATGAATTTGAAAAATATTAAAGATGAAGCTGAATTTGTGTTAATTGCAGAGGTTTTCAATAAGTTGGTCGTAGAATTAGGATATCACAACATTCGTTACAATTTCTGGAAATTTACTGGAGACAGACAAGGGAAATACGGATATATTTTCGAATCTAATTGGCCAGACAGGGAGACCTTTGATGAGGTACATAAATATGAGGAATTCAAAGTAACTTTAGATAAGTGGTATCCTAAATTTAAAAGTATGATTTCAGAAGAGATTTATAATAGATATGTTATTTTGAATTAGGTTGAATCTTAAGTAGTTCAAGAAACAACCTAGTAAAAGTCCAACAGAAATGTTGGACTTTTTTGTTTCTAATTTATAACCTTTACAAACAAAATATAGGGCAACAAATAAAATACATGCAATTATAATTGAAACAATAGTAAATTTTATTGTTGTTCTAGATTTCATTTACTAAAGATAAGAAATTCACGTTTAATATGAAAAACTTGTCAATACTTCAATAAAATGGTTCGACAAAACAATATTAGGGGGAGCAAAAGCATAAACAGAATTAGTATCTTTGAGATTGACAAGAATTGGGAAATGGGAAAAGGTAACAAAACACAGTCTTGGTTAAGCATTTTAATAGAGTTACTGGAAGCTTTTTTTAAAAGCTCACGAAGTATTTCTCGACCTAGAAACTGGAATCAACACGTTGTCCCTTATAAAGAAGGTTGGGCGATTCGCCGTGAAGGTAATAAGCGGATTACATCTAAACACAGAAAACAAAGTACAGCTATAAGAAAAGCCAAAAGTCTGGTCAGAAAACACAAGGCAAATTTAATTATTCACCGACAGGATGGGACTATTAGAGACCGAGTTGATTTTGATTAGTGAAATTATAGTCGAACCAATCTATACTAATACAAAATTCTTTTTGCTTCGATAATTTGAACTTTACCACTTTGGAACAAGACTTAAATGAATAAATATCTCTTTTTGTTTTAGTTGGTTACAATTAATGGTTTAAGGCCAATTTTAACCCTTCTATTAATTGATCGATATCTTTCATACTTGTATAATGAACAAAGGATATTCTTAAAACACCTGGTTGTAAAGGTATGTCCATATCAATTAGAGGACGAACAGCATAAAAATGACCCATACCTAACATTAATTTATGCTTTGTTAAAGAGGCATAAACTTTTTTCAAATCTTTTTTTAGAGGAACAATAGAAACTATGGGCAATCGGTTTTTGATATTTTCTGGCCCTACTATTTTAATATCTTTTCTTGATTTTAAAAAATTAAGTAACTTTTCTAAAATGGTATTTTCATGATATCTAAACAAATCATTAAGAGCAATATTTCTATCAGAAGGACTAACTTTGGCATCAAAATGATGACTATAAACCGCATCAAAATAATCCAAAATGCCACTTGCTGATGCAATTTGTGCGTGATCAGGACCTGCTGGTGTTAACATGCTTCTTGTTATTCCTTCCTTAAAATAGTGAGATTGATTTTCCTTTTTTAAGATCAAATCCTTTTTTACATACATTAAGCCTAAATGTGGACCAAAAGTTTTATAAAGTGAAAATAAATAAATATCTGTTTCTAAATCTTCTAAATCTGGAAAGCCATGTGGTGCATAACCCACGCCATCAACTACCGATAAAGCATTATATTGATGGGCTAATGCGCTAATTTCTTTTACAGGATTAATATGTCCAATTACATTTGAGCAATGAGGAAATGCAACCATTTTTGTTCGTTTAGAAAACAACGATTCCAACCTTTCTATGTCTAATAATCCTGAGTTTGCATCAACATGCCATTCAATAACATTTATTCCTTGTTTCTCTAACCGTCTCCAGGCTCCTGCATTGGCTTCATGGTCTTGGCAGGACACAATAATTTCGTCGTCATCATTCCACATGCTTCTCATGGCATTAGCTAATACATATATATTTTGAGATGTTGACGGGCCAAAATGAATTTCTGATTCATCAACATTTAGGTAGTCTGCCATTCTTTTATATGATGCCTCCATGAGTTTACCGGCAAGTAAAGACGCAGGATAAGGATAATTAACCTGCACCTTGTTTTTCATATAAAAGTCAGTTAATCTAGCAATAAATTGTTTACAGGGATAAGAGCCACCAGCATTTTCAAAAAATGCCCAACCCTTAAGCGTTGGCTCCGAAAAGGCAGGAAATTGGGCTCTTACAAATTCTATATCAAGTTTCATAAATAAATAATAAAGAAAATAGTCATCAGATTCGTCATTTGAATAGGTTCGTCAAAACAATATTAAGAGGAGCATAAGAAGAAAAAGCTACATAAAAATGTGACTTTTTTCTGAAAAGGCACTTTTAATAAATTCTGTATATTTACAAAACTAACTAATTTTTAAAACTATGGATATTAAAAAAACCGTCATCAATCTTTTGGTGGCACTTATTTTTTCACCAATCATTGTTTATATTGTTCTTACAATAGCTCGATTAGCGGGAGCTAATTATGAAATGACTCATGGTGAAACATGGATAATTTGGATTCTTATGGCCATTTTAATTAAAATGTCAATTGAAAAGAAGAGTTCTTAAATTTTTAATCAAAAAAAGCAAAAAAGTTCAACATTTCTGTTGGACTTTTATGTTTTATAAAATTCAAGATTTTAGTATTTTTGTTATAATGATAAATATTAAGATTATGTACAGAATATTCATTATAACATTAATTTTTTTAACATCAGCTTGTGGAACAATCAAACAAAATAATATTTCTGAAAACTCTGAAAACAAGCATGTTTTGCCTCCAAATACGGCTTCTAATAAGTATTCTAAAATAAGACAAAATTAAAACGCTGTTAATATGATAATAGGTAATAACCACTTATTATTTGGGTGCTTTTATATTTTAATGTTCTAGTGATTCTTCAGCCAACTCGACGAGTTTCCAATACGGCGGTAAATACCCATTTTCACTCCTAAAATGTTCTATCTTTTTTAAAGTCATCGATTTAAGTCCTTGAAATCGATTTACAAAATAATTATTTTTTAAGGCGGTTGTTGCGTTCATGCCTTCAGGAATTATACCTTCTTTGCCGAAGCTATTCAGAATAAAAGAATAGGCCTTAATAACTCTTGCCAAAGGAAGTAACCAAAAATTGTAATCGAGTTTTTCACCTTGATTGGCTTGACTTATTAGAACATCCATAACAG
>JARRKS010000282.1:0-2864 GCA_037387865.1 Flavobacteriaceae bacterium | reverse complement strand
AAAACTTACTCGACTTCTCCATAAAAAATCTTCAGAAAACAAGACATTTAAAACTCAACACGAAATACAAGGTTAGGCGTTATTCCTAATGAGGTCTTGTTAATTTCTCTCAATACTTCTGTATTATCTGTGGTGCTTTGTCTTTTTTCGTATGTCCTACTTAATGTATTTTTTTGTTAAATACATTAATCAAAGAAAAGCCCACCTTCCCTTTCCACTTTTCATTATCTGAAAAATAAAACTTATATGTACCAGAAACATCAAGTCTTTGGTATGATGGTAATCTGCTACCATTAATTCTATCATATTCAATAACATAGCCGTCATCCGTTTCTACAACTCCTAATGCTTTGGTGTAAGGTGTGCCCGATCTTAAGTTCCAACCTAAAGAAACATGAAATTTGTCCCATTCGTAGGTGTGAGCCCAAGTTAAATAATGTTTTATATCAAAATTACCAGGAAAAGGATCGCCGTTGTTTAAATCATTAAAAGCGAACTCATTATTTGTTAATGAATAGCTTAACCATGTTCTGTAGTTATTTATCTTTTTCTTTAAAAGAACGTCCAAACCAAAAATTTTGCTTTCTCCTTGTGAGAACAACTCGTCTGCGTTATCAAATCCAATGGTAAATGATGTTAATCCTTCAATTTTTTTATAATAGCCTTCTAGATCGAGATTCCATCCGTTCTTATTATACACAAACCCAGCAGTAACTTGTGTGCTTTTTAGTAAGGGAGCATTAGTACCATTGGAAAGTACCCAAATTTGATTTTCAAGACCAAACTCTTCTGTGTTAAACTCAACCACTTGGCTTACAGACTGATGCAGTCGTTCTAAAGAAGTCTTAAACTTTAAATTATCATGTAATTGAACTTCAAAGAGTAGTCTGGGTTCAACAAAAATCTTGTCTAATATTGAAATATAATTAGATCTTATCCCTAAATTTATTAACCACTTATTCTCCTTTTTAAGCTGATAGCTTCCATAAAGAGCATGTATGTTATTAATTTCTGAATTTGTTTCTATAAAATTATCTTCTGGGCTTTCGCTATCTTGAAAACTCAAAGTATAATCAACTTTATTTGTGGAAAATTGATATCCCATACCTATTTCAGATAAAGTGCTTATTTGCCAATCTGTATCAAATGAAAGTCCAAAGTCATCAATCCCATTTAGCTTTTTTAATTCATTACTGAATTCGTCTGTAATACTATTAGAACCAATGTATTCTAAATCATATTTAGAATAATAAGAACTCAACGAATGGGAAAATTTATCTGAATAATTATGGTTCCATAATATGCTAGTGCCAAAATTCTCTATATCGAGTTTGTCTTGTGAAGCTTCATCATACTCTTCAATTAAAAAACCATAATCTAGTTTGTTCTTGGTAAACAAATTGCTTATGGTTATTTCATCATCATCACTAGGTTTAATTATAGCCTTTACCGTAACGTCTGAAAAATAGAATAGATCTTTGGTTGTAGTCACTTCATCGTCTTCAAAAACTTTATTTCCTTCAGAAATTTTTGTGTCTTGAAAAACTCTTTTTGAAAGGTTTTTGAAGGTGAGCGTATTAAATATATCTGTGAAAGAGCGTCTTGTAGATACTAAGAGAGAAAACTTCTCGCTGACAGGTATTTTAAGATTGGCATCAAAATGTGTCATATTAAACCCAAAGCCTCCATGGAGGTTGTCTGTAATCTTATTATCTGATGTTATATCAATAACTCCAGAGATTCTATTACCATATTCAGCATTTGTTGCTCTTTTAAAGAGTTTAATGTCTTCGGTTATATACGGATTAAACACAGAGAATGTACCAAAAAAATGTCCTGATTGATACATTTTTATACCATCCCATAATATTAAGTTTTGATCAGGTGTTCCTCCTCTAATATATAATCCTGATGCTGTTTCTGTTGGACTTTGAACTCCTGGTATTAATTGAATGCTTTGTAAGACATCGGGCTCTGTAAGTCCTGGTAATATCCCAAGTTCTTTTGGAGAAATGCTTATGGATCCATCCAAGTTTTCATTAACTCCAGATGTAATATATTCTTTAATAACTACTTCATCCAGCTCTTGAGTATCTGATAAATTAAGTTGGCCTTGCCTTTTAATTAAGTAAAATCTATCATTGGCTTTATCAAATTGAATATTTGTCTGCCCTTCAATTTCAATAAATAATTCTGACAATGAAACATTGCTGCTTTGATAGGTAACAAATTGATTTAAAATCAGTTGCGGATTAAACGATAACCTAATATTAAATTTAGACTCAACATCAGCAATTACTTCACTTAAGGGAGTATTAGAATAACTAACCGAAACACTTTCTTGAGAGGACAAGTAAAATGAACATAAGAATATAAGTAGCGTTAGTCTAAATTTCATTTATTACTATTGTTTGCAAAAAGGGCTTTACAATTTATAGCAATATTAATAAAATTTACTTATCTCCTTGAATTTTAGATGCTGAATTTAAGACAATTGTGTTTTTTTCGTTTACAGTAAATGAAATTTCCATAGGGGTAAATACCGTTTTTAAGGCTAAATTCAAATCTTTATGGGTAAATCCTCCTGTAAACCTTTTGTCTTTGTCTATATTAGATGTATCAAAGGTTATGTTATATTTATTTTGTAAATCAATAATAACTTGAGATAAAGGGGCATTTTTAAAAGTGCTTTCACCATTTAACCAGTCAGGTTTTAATTGGTTAAACTCCCAAGATTCTAAACTGTTATTTACAAACCTAACGGCTTTTCCTTTTGTTAAAATGGTTTTTTGACCGTTGTCTACATTCTCAACTTTAACCTTGCCTTCATGACATTGCACTTCAAAATAATTGTCTCTTGAAAC
>JARRKS010000281.1:0-2878 GCA_037387865.1 Flavobacteriaceae bacterium | reverse complement strand
CTTTTAGGAAGAGTTAAACCAGATATTCGTGATGTGCTCATAGCTTTTTTTGGTGGTCTCGCACTAATTATTGCAAGAACTAAACGAGGTACAATTGCCTCTGTAATTTTTGGTGTGGCTATTGCAACAGCATTGATGCCGCCTTTGTGCACGGCTGGTTATGGACTGGCAATTGGTAATTTGCCTTACTTTTTAGGTGCTATGTACCTATTCACAATTAATACCATATTTATTGCTTTGGCTACTTTCATCGTTTTGAAATTGTTGCGATTTCCAATGATAAAATATGCGAATTCCAAAAAGCGTAGTCGTATTTCAAAATTGGCAACTTTACTCGCTGTAATTGTAATGATTCCTGCCGTATGGACGTTTATAAATGTTTTGGAGGAAAACAATTTTAATAGAGATGCAAGGAATTTTATAGAAAACGAATTGAATGCTTTACCACATGCTGCTTATTTAAAAAAGAATGCAAATTATATTTACTCCGATGATGAATCATCGATAATTATCAACACTTTTGGATTGGATGAAATTCCGGAATCTACAATATCTCTTTTAAAAGCCAGAATGGGTGATTATAATGCTCTCGATAATTGTACTTTAACGGTAAATCAGAGTAAGTCAAGATTTACTGATAATTTAAGATATATGGAAGAACTGCGCTCACGCGATTCTTTAGATTTATTATCACAATCTGAAAAAATTGAATTTTTAGAAAATAAGGTGATTACTTTATCTAAATTAGAAAAAACTTATATCGCCTTTGATGACTTGCTAGAAGAACTTAAAATTAATTATGAAAATATTGAGCAGTTTTCGTATTCAAATCAAATAACTTCAAATTTTGAAAAAACAGATACTATTTCAGTTTTTTCAGCAAAATGGTATGATTCTGTTGCAACTGAAGCACTCATTAAAAGAGATAGCGATAAGCTTGAACGTTGGCTAAAAATGAAATTTGAATTAGATACCTTATTATTAAGAGTTATAAACTAATTACTGTTTCTCTTCAATATACATTTGGCGAACTTTTTTCATCAACTCTGAAGAATAAACAAAGTCTGTAACAACTTCATTGTCTGTTTTAAAAATTGTTTCTTTACTACCAGACCAAGCCTTAAAACCGTCTTTTAAAAATATAATAGTTTCACCGATCTCCATTACAGAGTTCATATCGTGAGAGTTAATTACCGTCGTAATATTATATTCTTTAGTGATTTCTTGTATCAAATTATCAATCACTATTGCTGTTTTTGGATCTAATCCAGAGTTTGGTTCATCACAAAATAAATATTTTGGATTGTTTACAATAGCACGAGCAATGGCTACACGTTTTTGCATACCACCTGACGCTTCACTTGGCATCTTATTATGAGCATCAATAAGATTTACTCTTTTTAAAACAAAATCTACACGATCATCCATTTCAGAGTTGCTCATTTTAGTAAACATTTTAAGCGGGAATTTTACATTTTCTGCAATACTCATGGAGTCAAAAAGAGCACTGCCTTGAAAGACCATTCCAATATCTGCTCTCAAGTCTCTTTTTTCATCTTCTGATAATTTAGAAAAACGTCTGCCTTCATAAGAAATACTTCCACCTTCATGTGTAAAAAGACCTAAAAGACACTTTAATAGAACTGTTTTTCCTGAACCACTTTGCCCAATAATAAGGTTGGTCTTTCCTTTTTCAAAGGTAGTATTTATCCCTTTTAAAATATGGGCATCTCCAAACGACTTATGTAAATCTTTTACTATGATCATTAGCCTAACAACATTCCAGTTATAATATAGTTTAACAATATAATGGCAACACTAGTCCAAACAAATGAAGTTGTGCTAGCTTTACCAACTTCTAATGCCCCACCTTTCATATAAAAACCGTGAAATGAAGGAATGGTCGCCAAAACAAAGGCAAAAACAAAGGTTTTAATAAATGAATAAATAACATGAAACGTATCAAAATCTGTCTGTATTCCAATAATGTAATTCTCCAGAGTTGTGTACTCACCAAAAACACAAGCAGCCATGCCGCCAAGAATTCCTAAAAACATACCGATGGCTATAGCAAAGGGATAAAACATTAAGGCAATTGTTTTCGGGAATACTAAATAATTTAGTGAGTTTATTCCCATAACTTCAAGGGCATCTATTTGCTCTGTAACTCTCATGGTTCCTATACTTGAGGTGATAAAAGAACCCACTTTTCCTGCCATAATAATAGATGTAAATGTAGGTGCAAATTCTAAAACTACCGACTGTCTAGTTGCAAAGCCAACCAAATATTTAGGTATTAAAGGGTTACTAATGTTTAAAGCAGTTTGAATTGTAATTACGCCACCAACAAAGAATGAAATAAAGGCAACTATACCTAGAGATTGAATAATCAAATCATCAATATCTTTTAAGATTAAATGCTTCATGACAGACCATTTTGTTGGTTTGCGAAACATTTCTCTAATCATTAAAAAATAAAGACCAATATTATGAAGGTAAGTCATAAGCAAAAAAGTTACTGCTAAAGTAAAAAATTAGTATTACTTATTTAACCATTATTTTAAATTAAAGAAGTAATAAATCCCGAATGTTTGAAACATAATATTTTTATGGTTATGAAATACATATTATTTCTCTGATTATTTTTTCATTCATTTTTACAAGTAAAGCACAAACAACTACTACAAGCAGTTATTAAAAACCAAAATTGGCTGTTGGAATAGTAGTTGATTAAATGTAATATGATTATTTAACGCGCTTTTATGATAAATATGGTGAAGATTGTTTTAAGCGTATTGTGAATTGTGTTTATGACTATTCTGTTTTACCAATTACAACAGAAATCACAGATATTGCACCAACCATGTCAGCACTTTTG
>JARRKS010000280.1:0-7180 GCA_037387865.1 Flavobacteriaceae bacterium | reverse complement strand
CTGGTAAGTGTTTGCAAGTATGTTTGTAAGTGGTATTACTGTAATTGCATTAATGTCAATTTACTTAAAATCTAGAGGCTATTTAGAGTTTGTAAATGAAAATCACTTACATGATGTAGCAAAGTATATGTTTGCCTTTAGTATTTTCTGGACCTACCTATGGTTTTCACAATTTATGCTTATTTGGTATTCAAACATACCAGAAGAGGTTACATATTTTGTAACTAGGTTTGAAGATTATAAATTACCGTTTTTAGGAATGGTAGTTATGAATTTTGTTTTCCCATTTTTGATGCTTATGAATGCCGATTATAAACGCATACCTTGGTTTGTGATTATGGCAGGACTTGTAATTTTGGCAGGACATTATATAGATATATTTAATATGATTATGCCAGCTACCGTTGGCGACAGATGGTACATTGGGATACCTGAAATAAGCTCTATATTGCTATTTGCTGGCTTGTTCATTTTTATAGTGTTTACAGCATTGACCAAAGCACCATTATTGGCAAAAAGGTATCCATTCATGAAAGAAAGCGAACAATTCCATTATTAATATAAGTAAAGAAGAACGACAACAATGACTGCTTTATTAACAATTTTAGTTTTAGTTTTTATTACCGTTGCAATTTGGCAAATGGTCAAAATTTTTGATTTAGCTCAAGCTAATGCAGAAAATACGCAAGTTGCCACTGATAAAGACAATAGAGTTAATGGATATTTAATGATGGGTTTTTTGGCCTTCATTTACATCATTACAATTGTATGTTTTGTTAAATGGGGTGATTTACCATTACTATCTAATTCTGCATCCGAACATGGTCCTCAAATTGATAGTTTAATGATTATCTCTTTGGTTATCATTTTTATAGTACAAACGATAACGCAATTCTTATTGCATTATTTTGCTTTTAAATACAAAGGGGAAAAAGGAAGAAAAGCCTTGTTCTTTGCTGATAATAATACACTTGAAGCTATTTGGACAATTATTCCGGTCATTGCTCTTGCTGGTCTTATTATTTATGGACTTTTTACTTGGAATAGTATTATGAATGTTAATATGGATGATGACCCTTTAGTTGTAGAACTATATGCACAACAGTTTAATTGGAAGGCAAGATATGCAGGTGAAGATAATGTTTTAGGTAAAGCAAATGTTAGATTAATTGATATAGACAGAGCAAATATTCTAGGACTTGATGAATCCGATCCTAATGCTCAAGATGATGTAATTACAACAGAATTACACTTACCTGTTGGAAGGCCAGTTTTATTTAAAATGCGTTCTCAAGATGTCTTACATTCAGCTTATATGCCACATTTTAGAGCACAGATGAACTGCGTTCCAGGAATGATCACTCAATTTGGTTTTACACCAACAGTAACAACTGCAGAAATGAGGCAAACACCAGAGATGATTGAAAAGGTAGCTAATATCAATAACATTAGAGTTGAAGAAAGTAATAAATTAATTGCAAAAGGCGAAGATGCTCTAGAACGTTATGAATTTGATTATTTATTGCTTTGTAATAAAATATGTGGTAAGTCACATTACAACATGCAAATGAAAATTATTGTGGAAACTCAAGAAGAGTATGAGGCTTGGATAAAAGAGCAAAAAGTATTTAAGAACTCTCTAATTAACTAAAAAGAAAACGATACAAGATTATGTCAGCACACGAAGATACACACGCTCACGACGATCATGGACATCATCATAAAGAAACTTTCGTTACTAAATATATATTTAGTCAAGATCATAAAATGATTGCCAAACAGTACCTTATAACAGGTACAATAATGGGTGTAATAGGTGTTTTAATGTCTTTAATGTTTCGTATACAAATAGCATGGCCAGAACAGCCAAATGTTCTGTTTGAAGCATTATTAGGTAAATGGGCTCCTGATGGTGTTATGGATGCAGATATCTATTTGGCATTGATCACTATTCACGGAACTATTATGGTTTTCTTTGTACTTACTGCAGGTTTGAGTGGTACATTTAGTAACCTTTTAATTCCATTGCAGATTGGAGCACGAGATATGGCTTCAGGCTTTTTGAATATGCTATCCTACTGGATGTTCTTTTTATCCAGTGTAGTTATGGTTATTTCTTTATTTGTTGAGGCGGGACCGGCAGCTGCAGGTTGGACCATTTATCCACCGTTAAGTGCGTTACCATTAGCACAAGGAGGCTCTGGTGCTGGGATGACATTATGGTTGGTATCTATGGCAATTTTCATTGCATCGTCGTTATTAGGGTCACTTAACTATATTGTAACTATTATTAACTTGCGTACAAAAGGAATGTCTATGACAAGACTTCCGCTAACAATCTGGGCATTTTTTATTACTGCAATTATTGGCGTTATTTCGTTTCCAGTATTATTATCTGCTGCCTTGTTATTAATTATGGATAGAAGTTTTGGTACATCATTCTTCCTTTCAGATATTTTTATTCAAGGAGAAGTGTTGCATTATCAAGGAGGCTCTCCAGTATTGTTTGAACATTTATTCTGGTTTTTAGGACATCCTGAAGTTTATATTGTACTACTTCCTGCATTAGGAATCACTTCAGAAATTATTGCAACTAATTCCAGAAAACCAATTTTTGGATATCGTGCAATGGTTGCATCTATTTTAGCAATTGCATTCTTGTCAACTATAGTTTGGGGACATCATATGTTTATTTCTGGGATGAACCCATTTTTGGGATCTGTATTTACATTTACAACATTATTAATTGCAATTCCATCGGCAGTAAAAGCATTCAATTATATCACAACACTTTGGAAAGGAAACTTACAGTTAAATCCTGCAATGTTATTTTAGATATTAATGTACATGACACCTATTTTGTTGTAGCACATTTCCATTTAGTAATGGGTATTTCTGCACTATATGGGATGTTTGCGGGAATATATCATTGGTTCCCTAAAATGTTTAAACGAATGTTAAATAAGAATTTAGGATATGTTCATTTCTGGGTTACTGCTATAAGTGCGTACGGCGTATTCTTCCCAATGCATTTTATTGGAATGGCAGGATTACCAAGACGTTATTATACAAATAGTAATTTCCCATTATTTGACGATCTATCAAATGTAAATGTGGTGATAACAATATTTGCTTTAGTTGGTGGAGTGTTCCAATTAGTGTTTTTATGGAACTTCTTCTACAGCATTTTCTACGGAAAGAAAACAGTTCAAAATCCATGGCGTTCAAATACTTTAGAGTGGACCGCACCTATCAAGCACATTCATGGTAACTGGGAAGGTGAAATTCCTCATGTATATCGTTGGGCTTATGACTATAGTAAACCGGGTCATGATGATGATTTTGTACCACAGAATACTCCTTTAAAGGATGGAGAAGAAGAATTACAGCATTAAGCTAATTTTATAAAAATAATAAAAATGCCCTTTCTATTAGAAAGGGCATTTTTATTTATATTGTAACTAATCTTTTAAAGGATCGTCTAATGATTTTAAACCAATAAAACTCTTTCAATGAATAAACTAACTATTACCAATTTATCAAAAACATATCCCAATGGTGTCAAAGCTTTAGATGATGTTACTATAGAAATTGAAAATGGAATTTTTGGCTTATTAGGGCCAAATGGTGCAGGGAAATCTTCACTAATGAGAACTTTAGCTACACTACAAGAAGCCGATTATGGCACTGCAACTTTAGGTGATATTGACATTATAAATGAACCAGCAGAATTACGTAAGGTATTAGGGTATTTACCTCAAGAATTTGGTGTTTATCCTCGAATCACTGCCAAGCAATTATTAGATCATATGGCAATATTAAAAGGGATTGTCAAAAAATCTCAAAGAAAGGAGTTGGTTAATTATTTATTAGATAAGGTTAATTTATATGATAAGAGAAACAAAAGTGTAAAGAGTTTTTCTGGAGGAATGAAACAACGTGTTGGAATTGCTCAAGCTCTTATCGGAACACCAAGGTTAATAATTGTCGACGAACCTACAGCAGGATTAGATCCTAGTGAGAGAAATAGATTTTACAATCTATTGGCAGATGTTGGTAAAGATGTTATTATCATTCTTTCTACTCATATTGTTGATGATGTTAGAGAGTTATGTACAAAAATGGCTATTATGAATTTGGGCCAAATTGTCTATCAGGGATCTCCTCAAGAAGCAATGGATGAATTAAACGGGAGGGTTTATAGAAAACTCGTTGAACGTGATGAACTCAAAACATATGCAAGTGAATATAATATTATTTCTAATAAGATGTCAGGAGGAAAACCTCTGATTCATGTATTAAGCGAATCTCATCCTGAAAATGGATTTGAATTGGTATCACCTAATTTAGAAGATGTATTTTTTTCAAGAATAAATACGTCCAACATTCTAGTATAACCAAATAGACTTAATATTATGTTTAAAACATTCTTTTTATCTGAATTGCTATTGTAAGTGATAATGTTACTATTGGTGATTCTTTTGGTAATGTCTACAAAAATTCTCCACATGTCATAACGATTTATATTAGTGTTATGACGATTTTCGGATTGTTAATAGCAACAGCATTCTTTAATAATGCAGCTTTAAGAGACTTTAACAACAATTTTAACGAAATAATTTTTAGTACACCTTTAAATAAATTCGGTTACTTTTTTGGTAAATTTTTAGGTGCTCTTTTATTGGCTACAGTACCTTTACTAGGAGTTTATATAGGAGTTTTGGTTGGATCGGTCATGGCTCCCGCTTTCGGTTGGATTGACCCCGACAGATTTGGCAGTTTTTATATTGAAACTTTTATAAATAACTATTTGATATTTGTTTTACCCAACATGTTTTTTGTTGGTGCTATTATATATGCAATCGCTAATAAATGGAGAAGTACCGTTATTTCATTTGCGGGAACCTTAATTATAATTGTTGCTTATATAATTTCAGGAACTTTAATGTCTGATGTTGATAATGAAACACTGGCAGCCCTTACAGATATATTTGGTAACAGAACATATTCCATACAAACACAATATTATACACCGATTGAAAAAAACACTTTAAGTCCAAGATTTGAAGGTTTAATTTTATGGAATAGAATTATTTGGGTTTTAGTCGGTTTTGCGATATTACTAATATCATATTTCAGTTTTTCATTTCAAGAGAAAAACAAAAAGGTAAAAAAAGAAAAGGAAGATTCATTAGATTCAAGTTCTGTATTTTCTTTGCCTAAACTTCATTTTGAGTACAACAAAAAAACCAATTGGTTACAATTTAAAAGCTTCTTTTATGTCAATTTTTTGAGCATTGTAAAAAGTGTTACTTTTAAAATCCTATTTATTTTTAGTGCCATAATACTAATATCTAATTTAGTTGGTGGATTTGAATATTTCGGATTGCAATCTTATCCTTTGACTTATAAAGTTATTGATTTAATAAATAATGCTTCTGGAATATTTGTAATAATAGTACTTGTCTTTTTTAGTGGAGAGTTAATATGGAGAGATAGAGACAATAAAATAAATGAAGTAATCGATGCTACTCCACATCAATCACTTATATCATTGTCAGCAAAAGCACTTTCATTGGTTGGAGTTACAACTATTTTACATTTGTTTTTTGTTTTCTGCGGTGTGATTTATCAATTGATAAATGGATACACAAGAATAGAACTTGACATTTATCTTCTTGATTTCATTTACTCCAATTTTATGATTTATATTATTTGGAGTGCAGTAATGATAATGATTCAGGTGGTTTTAAACAATAAGTACGTTGGTTATTTTGTATCAATTGCAGTCATTTTCATTTGGGAAATCATTCTAGCTATTTTAGACATACAAAGTAACATGCTGGAAATAGGAGCAACACCTTCGCTACAATATTCAGACATGAATGGTTTTGGCCCAGGTTTCAAAGGAGCGATGTGGTTTAATTTATATTGGTTACTGTTTGCCATAATTTGTTTGCTCATTGCTGGTGCTCTTTGGAACAGAGGTGTTATAAGTTCACTAAAAGAAAAAATAAAAACCGCAAAAAAAGATGTTCCACGTAGTTATAAAATTTTGACTTTAAGTTTTGTCGTTGCATGGCTTTTTGTAGCTGGATATGTTTATTATAATACTCAAGTTCTCAATACTTATAGAACTTCAGATGAACGAGAGGTTTTATCTTCAGAATATGAAAAGAAATATAAAAAGTACGAAAATGCCAATCTCCCTAAAATCACAGACGCAAAATACTTTATTGATATTTTTCCACAAAAGAGAGATGTGTTGGTAAATTCAAAATTACAACTTACCAATGAAACCAATACTGCCATAGATTCAATTCACTTTGTTATAGATGAAAGATGGGAACCGCAGATTAATATTCCTAATTCCAATTTGGTTTTAAACGATGAAGAATTTGGCTATCTGATTTATAAATTAAATAAACCATTAGAACCTGAAGGTACTATTGAAATTGAAATTAATACAAAATATATTACTAAAGGTTTTGAAAATGGTAGAGGAAGCACCAATGTTATAAATAATGGTACTTTTTTAAACAATTTTGAGATACTACCTAGTTTAGGGTATAACGCTAGCATTGAATTAAGTGACAAGAATACCCGTAAAAAATACGGATTGGAGCCCAAAGACAGGATGCCGAAATTAGAGGAGGACTGTTCAGAAAAATGTATGATTAATTATTTGTCTGATGGACGTTCAGACTATATAAACGTAGAAACCGTAATTTCAACATCTAGTGATCAAATTGCAATAGCTCCTGGTTCTTTACAGAAGCAATGGGAAGAAAATGGGCGTAATTATTATCACTATAAGTCAGATCATCCTTCACAAAATTTCTATTCATTCATTTCTGCTAATTATGAAGTGGCCAAACGAAAATGGAATGGAATAGATATAGAAGTTTATTATGATGAGAAGCACCCAATGAATATTGAAATGATGCTAGATGCAGTTGAACGATCTTTGAAATATTATACTGAAAATTTCGGACCATATTATCATAAACACTGTAGAATAGTAGAGTTCCCGAGATATGCTACGTTTGCACAAGCATTTCCCGGAACTATGCCATATTCGGAAGCTATTGGTTTTATAATTAATTTAGAAGACGAGGAAGACAATAATATTGTAGATGCAGTAATTGCTCATGAAATGGCACACCAATGGTGGGCACAT
>JARRKS010000279.1:0-4233 GCA_037387865.1 Flavobacteriaceae bacterium | reverse complement strand
GGCAAACAATGGTTAAAATCCATAGAAATAATTAAATCACTAAATAACAATGTTCTACAAAAACTTAAAGAGATGAAAAAAATAGTAATAACATTAATGAGTGTAATGTGGTTTTGTGGGCTTTCATTTTCACAAAGCATCACACAAACCGTTAAAGGAACAGTTCTAGAAAAAGCAACTGGAACACCAGCAGTTGGTGCAAACGTTGTGTTGCTGAATTCACAACCATTGATGGGTGCAATGGTAGATTTTGACGGCAATTTTATTTTGGAAAATGTACTTGTTGGCAGACAAAGTTTTCAAGTAACAATGCTTGGATATGAAACGATGCTCATCAGTAATATTTTGGTGAGTTCGGGAAAGCAAGTAGTGCTAAACATAGAACTTCAAGAAGAAGCTACACAGTTAGATGAAATAGTATTAGCACCAAGAAGACAAAAAGAAAAACCTATTAATGGTTTGGCATCGGTTAGTAGTCGTCAATTTTCGGTTGAGGAAAATCAACGATTTGCAGGTGGAATTGACGATCCAGCGCGTTTGGTATCATCATTTGCAGGAGTTGTAAGTCCCTCTACAAAAAGCAATGGTATTTCTATTAGAGGAAACTCACCATCTGGTTTATTATGGCGTATTGAAGGTGTTGAAATACCTAGTCCTAATCATTTTGCGGATTTAGATATCGCAGGAGCAGGTGCTTTAACTGCATTGAGCAACAATGTTTTAGGGAATAGTGATTTTTACACAGGAGCTTTTCCAGCCGAATATGGTAATGCTATTTCTGGGGTTTTTGATATTAATTTACGATCTGGTAATTCAACCGAAAGAGAATATGCTATTCAGGCTGGAATACTAGGTCTTGATTTTGCATCCGAAGGTCCTTTCAATAAAAACAGTGATGCAACGTATTTGTTTAACTATCGCTATTCTACATTAGCTTTAATAGGGTCTTTTCTACCAGATGACGCTGGAATTCTTAAGTATCAGGATTTGTCTTATAAAATCAAGCTTCCAACAGAAAAATCAGGAACATTTTCTTTATGGGGATTGGGTGCTTATGATAGCATTGATGCCGAAGCTGTTCCTATTGAAGAAAGAGTGTCTGAAGATGATGGCTGGGAATCAAAATTATCTCAATACCTGTTTGCTTCTGGGCTTAATCATAAAATTAGAGTTAATGATATATCAAATCTTAATTCTACACTATCTGTTTCTGGTAATGGCATGTCATTTAAAGAGAAATATGTTGATGATAGTAATACACTAGTCTTTTTACCATCCACTACAAAAAAGAATGGTTATAAAGTAACATTACAATCCCATATTAATTCTTACTTCAACGAAAAACATTATAACCGAACAGGGTTTTATGTGAATTATTTGGGTTACGATTTAGATGTAAACAGTGCTTCAGATGAACAAAACACCCTGCCTATAAATATTGTAAATGAAAAAGGGAGTTCTATGTTATATCAACTATTTAGTCAATCAAGATTTCAATTGTCTAATAAGCTTCAATTGAATGCTGGTTTTCATATACAGTATTTCAATTTGAATAAAGATGTGTCAATAGAAACACGTATATCATTAAAATATGAGATTAATGAAAAACAAAATCTTGCTTTAGCATACGGGCTACATAGCAGAATAGAATCGCTTCCAATTTATTTTGTGAATGATAATGGAAACCAACCTAATAAAGATTTGAAGTTGATGAAATCTAACCATTTCGTTTTGTCTTATAATACGATGCTCACCGACAACTTGAAATTAAGCATAGAGCCTTATTATCAGTATTTAAGCAATGTTCCAGTTGAAGAAGATGGATTTAAAACCACACTTAACATTCAAAACAATTTATACTTTGAAGAGACATTAGTTAGTACTGGCACGGGAAGAAATTTTGGTATTGATCTGTCTTTAGAACAATATTTAAATAAAGGGTTTTACTATTTGTTTTCTGCCTCTGTTTTTGATTCAAAATATACAGGAAATGATGGTATTGAAAGAAATACTAGGTTAAATAAAAACTATGTTTTTAATGCGCTTGTGGGGAAAGAATGGCAAGTAGGTAAGTCTAAAAACAATCTATTGAGTGCCAATATTAGACTCAATTATTTAGGTGGGAATAGATTGGTAGCTATTGATGAGCAAGAATCTATAGCTATGCAAGAAGTGGTATATGGTGAAACAAATGGTAACCTTTCATTTTCAGAAAAACTTCCAGACACACCAATAACATCATTTACGGTTTCTTTCAGAAAAAATAAACCGAAGTACTCTTCGGTTTGGTCTTTACAAGTTATCAATTCATCGCAAACTGAAGAATTTGACAATCACTACTTCAATTTGAATACCAATAGAGTTGAAAAAGAATTTAGTAAAACCGTAGTTCCAAGCTTGTCTTATAAAATTGAGTTTTAGGTTCGTGAAGTAAATAGTTCAATAAAAAGAGTACGACTTTATAAAGTCGGTCGATTTCAAATAATTTATAATAGACATTTGTATAATAAATTAAAATTTTAAAAAATGACAATAAGAGAAGTTAAAACAATTAGTATGAATACCAACAAAAATCAATCAGAAAACGAATGGAACCCTTTAAATTTTCAATGGAAGCCATTGGTTAAATTAAATCAAGAATTAAACTTAAAAACAAAAACAATGAAAAATTTAATGATGTTACCAATACTAATGTTATTGATATTACAGTGCATGCAAACATTACCGTAGTTAATCTAAATAGAATAACAAATTCTGGAATTGGAGATATGTATATTCATAATGTTGATAATAGCGGTACTTTCTCAATAGATAATGAAGGTACAGGGAATATTGAAATTGATGGAGCATCAACAGGTTTAACCGTTAGAAATCAAGGGTCTGGTAATATTTCTGGCTTTGATTTTCTTGTAAATGATTGCACTATCGATATTGAAGGTTCTGGAGATGTAAAAGTAAATTGCTCAAGCAGTTTGGATGTTGTTATTGAGGGAAGTGGCGATGTGTATTATAAAGGAACACCAACAATAAATACAGATATTACTGGATCTGGAAGTGTAATTAATGCTAATTAAAATAGTTCAATCTATAAATAAAAAATATAATCATGAGACATTTAATGTTAATACATTTACAAAAATTAGTATTGAATTTCACCATGCTTAATGGATGTGTTAATTTCAAGGAGTTATTGATCACCTCAATCTTAAAAGTGAGTCAAATAAGGAAAAAATAAAGAGCAAATTTGAAAATTTATTAAAATTAGACAGTCTATCTTATTCTTTAGAATTAAACGAAATTATAATAAACAAAGATACTGCTGTTGCAATTGCATTTGAAACCAAGTCGTATAATAAATACAAGCTAAATAATACGGAAGTTAACTGGCAAAAATTTACATTGATCAATCATAATAGTAAGTGGCAAATCAATAACATTGAAGACCAGTCCTATTTACAGGCGGACTATGTTCGTATTGATACGGAATTTGAGCCTGACAAGAAAACCATGACGGGTAAAGAAGAAATTAAACTAAAAATTGTCGAAGGTGGAGAAAACAACATCTTGTTCTGGATAAATAGAGGGTTAACCGTTGATAGTATAACAGACGATAAAGGAAATGATGTCTTCTTTAAAAGAGATAACCTAGCCATAATCATTCCATGGTTAACCACTTTTAAAGGTGGGGAAGAAATCACATTAAGTATAGAGTATTCCGGTACTTTTTTTAATGAATTTGAACAATTTGGTTATAGTTTAGTTAACATTGGTGAACGGGGATGTTTTGCCAATTTTGTGACACAGTGGTATCCTAAAGTAAATGGAACCTTAACAAAAGCGAAAGCAGAACTAAACTATACGGTACCCGAAGACTTTACGGTGGCATCTGTTGGAAAGCTAGTCGGAACGAAAGAAATGAATGGTAGAGTAACATATTCTTATCGTGTGAACACTCCGATGGATTATACTTTTAATGCAAATAAATTTTATGTATATAATGATGTTATTGATGGGATTCAGGTCAATGTTTATTTCTTAAGTGGAAATAAAGAAAAGGCCAAGTTATATGCTGAAAATGCAATGAAATTAATTTCCTTCCTAAAAGAGTTGTATGGGGTTTTCCCTTATGATAGTTATTCGATTTCCGAAGTGCCATCCGAAATCACTAAAGCCTTGGGAGGATCTGGCGGTCAAGGATTAAATTTTTATCCCACTGGAAGCCTCCGCGATGAT
>JARRKS010000278.1:0-5752 GCA_037387865.1 Flavobacteriaceae bacterium | reverse complement strand
TTAGATGGCTGGTCTATGTAATTATACTGCTCATTACACTAGATGCAGTCGGAGTAAATGTTACAGCCATTTTCGCTGCGTCTGCGGCTTTACTTATAGGTATTGGTTTAGCGCTTCAAACACTATTTCAAGATATAATTTCTGGAGTATTTATATTAATTGATCAAACTGTTCATGTTGGAGATATTATCGAAATTGAAGGAAAAGTTGGTAGAGTAGAAGAAATTAAATTAAGAACAACCAGAGCAGTTACTATTGACAATAAAGTACTCGTTATCCCAAATCATTTGTATTTAACGAATAGTTTATATAATTGGACACAAAATGGTAAAACCACAAGAGAAAGTGTTATGGTTGGTGTATCTTATGGAAGTGACGTAGAGTTAGTTAAAAAACTCCTATTGCAAGTAGCTACAGAAAACAAGAAAGTCTTAAAAAGACCAGAACCATTGGTGCTTTTTACAGACTTTGGAGATAGTTCATTGAACTTTAAACTTGTTGTAACATTAAATGACAGTTTTCAAGCTCAAATGCCAAAGAGTGAATTGCGTTTTGCAATTGATAAAATTTTCAGAGAAAATAATATAACTAAATTCGACGTGTTTTAGTAAAAATACTTTCAGAAGAGAATGATAAATATGAAGTTGATGAAGCAGAAGATGGTCTAATAGGAATTGATAAAATTAAAAATGACGATTTCGATTTGGTTTTATGCGATATTAAAATGCCTAAAATGGATGGTGTTGAAGTTTTAGAGGCTGTAAAAAAATTGAAACCAGAAATTCCAATAGTTATGATTTCCGGTCATGGCGATTTAGATACTGCAGTAAATACTATGCGTCTTGGAGCCTTTGATTATATCTCCAAACCGCCAGATTTAAATAGATTGTTAAATACCGTTAGAAATGCCCTAGATAAAAAAGAACTTGTTGTTGAAAATACATTGCTTAAAAGAAAAGTAAGCAAGAATTATGAAATGATAGGTGAAAGTAAAGCCATTTCTAAAATAAAAGAGATTATTGAAAAAGTAGCACACACAGATGCTCGAGTTTTAGTTACGGGTCCAAATGGAACAGGAAAAGAACTTGTGGCACATTGGCTGCACCAAAAGAGTGAAAGAGCTAAAGGGCCAATGATAGAAGTTAATTGTGCAGCAATTCCAAGCGAATTGATAGAAAGTGAGTTGTTTGGTCATGTTAAAGGAGCATTTACAAGTGCCAATAAAGATCGTGCTGGGAAATTTGAAGCTGCCAACGGCGGTACTATTTTTCTTGATGAAATTGGAGATATGAGTCTTTCTGCTCAATCTAAAGTTTTAAGAGCTTTACAGGAAAATAAAATTCAACGAGTTGGAAGTGACAAGGATATTAAAGTTAATGTTAGGGTTATTGCAGCTACCAATAAGAATCTTAAGAAAGAAATTAAAGATGGAAAATTTAGAGAAGACCTTTATCATAGACTTGCCGTTATTTTAATAGAAGTTCCTGCTCTTAATGATAGAAGAGACGATATTCCGCTTTTAGTGAATTATTTTTGTAATAAAATAGCTTCAGAACAAGGAACATCTGTAAAATCTTTTACGGAAAATGCTATAAAATTATTACAAGAATATGATTGGACTGGTAATATTCGAGAACTTCGAAATGTAGTTGAACGATTGATTATTTTAGGAGGTAAAGAGGTTGATGAAGAAGACGTAAAACTTTTTGCTAGTAAGTAGTTAAATCCCAAATTCAATACTAATTCCAGTTTGAATATCTGGATTATTATTTAAAGTTAAATCTTGCTGTAAATAGAAAGTAGTTGTGATTTTTCGTGTAAACGAATACATCAATGTCCAATAGTTGTTATTTCTATATAAATGGGATGCTCCAGTAAACCAAGATTTTTCTGTAACACCATTTCGAACAGGAATTATATAATCATATTCACTTTTCTTATTTAAGCTTGTTTGTAAGTAAAAATCTGCTCCAAAAGAATGAGTTGTTCTGCCTTTTGAAATAAAACTATACTCTACAATAGTTTCAAGATTACCAACAAAATTATTAGTACCAAAATCTATATTATTGTCTTTTAAGTCAATTAGGCTTTTACGAAGCATACCTAAACTTACTCCTAAATTTAATGAGCTTAAATTGTTTATACTATAATTTTTGACTGCGTTTGTAGACAAACCAAAATCTATTGAAGTATTATATTGAGAAAGATTAATGCCCAAATGAGATCCAAAATTAATATGAAACGTATTGTTGTTACCTAAAAGATTTTCCGGATAATAGTAGTAGCTAGTTTCAATTCCACCAAAAATAAAATCACCTTTCCTCAATTCCATTGAATTATCATTTCTATCCTTGTAAATGACTCCAGCTTGGTTTAAACCAAATAATTTTCTACCAAAAGGATCTTCGCCTCCTGCAATTTTATCATGAAACCATTCGATGAATTCATCGCCGGTTAGGACAGTAAATGGTAATTTTCCGTTAGATAAAATATATGTTCTAACACCTATATTGAATTCTTGATTTTTTGCTATTGGGAAAGTAGATTTTATTCTAAACCCTTTAATTACACCATCAAATTGAAGTTCATAGTTTTTGGCATCAAGAGTTTCTTCATCATATAGAAATTCGGCCCTATGCCAAGGAATATTTTTTAATTCGTTTCTAATACTCTTATTATTCGGGATATATACTTTTATGGGTGAAGCCCAAACATTACCACTTTCTAGACCAATGGTTAAATTAGCTCTTTTACTGGCTGTAGTTTTAAAGCTACCTTGAAGTCTTGAAAAGAAAATACCAAAAGGATGCGTAGATAGAATACTAGGTTTTATTATTCCATTTTTTTCAAAAACATATGTTGTATCAGTAGCTTGAGAAAATAATATGCTATAGTTGAAAGAAAGAATTAAGGCTAATAAAAATTTAGATTTCATTTATCGGCAGTTACAATGAAAATTTCTTGGTAGTTAAAATAGCAAAAACATCTTATTTATTTTTATCAGTGCCTAATTATAGTTTTAAGTCTAATTATCCTGAAGAGTATTTTCTTCAATTAATTTATCTTCAGTCAAAGCTTCTAATTCTGTGCATAATTCTAATTCATTTATTGTTTCCTTGGCAAGATCTCTAGCTCTTTTCACATAAAACCTACCATCTTCATTGGTTTCAGAGCTTTCAACATTTCTTAAGAGTTCCACAATGTCATAAGCAAAATTATATGCTTTTTCACATCCACAAGATTCTAATTTGTCCTTTGTTCTTTCAAATGCTTCCAATGACCGGTTAGACCAGTATTTTAAATGGTCTAAATTGTTTGATGCATATGCAGTCTTTATATGGGAATAGGCATAGACAATATCTGAATTTGCTAGTATATTTATAAATTATTCAATTAAATACCATAAATGAGGCCAATTACACCTAAAGATTTTATTGTCAAAAAACAAATTTCATTAGCAAACCAAAAAACAACATATAATTTAGATGTTGATGAAAAAGCTATAAAAGATGAATTGAAATCGGTAAGAAAAAAACTAGGAAAGCTACAAGACACCATGTATGCCCATGATAAATATTCAGTTTTAATATGTTTGCAAGGCATGGATACTTCTGGGAAAGATAGTCTAATAAGAGAAGTATTTAAAGATTTTAATGCAAGAGGCGTTGAGGTTCATAGTTTTAAGGTTCCAACAGATTTAGAATTAGGACATGACTACCTTTGGAGGCACTATATTGCACTTCCTGCTAGGGGCAAGTTTGGAGTTTTTAACAGAACACATTACGAAAATGTTTTGGTCACAAGAGTTCATCCAGGTTATATATTGGGTGAAAATATTCCGAGCATCAATTCTTTGGAAGATATAAATGACGCATTTTGGAATTCTCGTTTTGAGCAAATTAATAACTTTGAAAAGCATATAGTAGAAAATGGTACAATTGTTTTCAAATTTTTCTTGAACTTATCAAAAGAAGAGCAAAAGAATAGGCTTTTAAGACGACTGAATAAAAAAGAAAAAAATTGGAAATTTTCCGCTGGCGATTTAAAAGAACGTAAACTTTGGTCTAAATATCAAGAATGTTATGAAGTTGCCATAAACAGAACATCAAAACAGCATGCACCTTGGTATATAATTCCAGCAGACGACAAAGCTACTGCCCGATACATTGTTGCAAAAATTCTTTATGATGAATTGAAAGAATATGAAGATATTAAAGAGCCAGAACTTGACGAAGAAACAAAAGCTCATATCAATTTATATAGAGAGCAGTTAAACTCTGAAGAATAATTTCTTTTATCCAATTTTATGATTTCTTTATAGGAATACTAATTCAATAACCTTAATTTTAAACCTCAAAAAACACCTATGAAGTTTCTCAAATATCTATTTGTAATAGTAGTAACAACTCAATTAAATTCACAATCAGACTCTGAAATTTTAGAAAAAATTTATAATACCTCACTCACTAATGGTAAAAGCTATGAATGGTTAGACTATTTGTCCAACCAGATTGGAAGTAGGTTGTCAGGTTCTTTAGGAGCAGAAATGGCAGTAGAATGGGGAAAAGCAGAATTAGATTCTTTGGGTCTTGATAAAGTTTGGTTACAACCCGTTATGGTACCAAAATGGGTTAGAGGAGCTAAAGAATATGCTTTTATTGAAACTAAACCAGGTAGAACAACAACAGTTAATATTTGTGCTTTAGGAGGTTCTGTTGCTACACCTGCATTAGGTATCAAAGCAAATGTTGTTGAGGTTCATGATTTTGAAGAATTAGCCACTTTGGGAGAAGAAAAAATTAAAGGTAAAATAGTATTCTTTAATAGACCAATGCAAGCAGATTTAATTAATACGTTTAAAGCCTATGGCGGTTGTGTTAATCAACGTGGAGATGGAGCTATTGAAGCTTCAAAATATGGTGCTGTTGGTGTTATTGTCCGTTCAATGAACTTGAGAATAGATGATTTGCCACACACAGGTGCAATGAAATATGACAACTTACCAGTTTCACAGCGCATTCCTGCCGCAGCTATTAGTACAAAAGACGCAAACATGTTAAGTAGTATGCTAGCATTAGATAAAGATATTAAGTTCTATTTTAAACAATCTTGTAAGCAAATGGCAGATGTGAAATCCTATAATGTTATTGGCGAAATAAGAGGTAGCGAATTCCCTGAAGAATATATAATAGTTGGAGGCCATTTAGATTCTTGGGATTTAGGTGATGGTTCACATGATGATGGTGCTGGTATTGTACAATCTATGGAAGTTTTAAGATTATTGAAGGAGCTTAATATCAAACCTAAAAGAAGTATTAGGGTTGTCATGTTCATGAATGAAGAAAATGGTTTGAGAGGTGGAAAAAAATATGCTGAAATTGCCAAACAGAAACAAGAAAACCACGTTTTTGCTTTAGAAAGTGATTCGGGAGGTTTTACACCAAGAGGATTCAGTTTTGAATGTAGCGATGCGGTGTTTAATAAAGTTTTGGCTTGGAAACCATTATTTGAACCCTATTTAATCCATCATTTTGTAAAAGGAGGAAGTGGTGCTGATGTAGGCCCTTTAAAATCTGAAACCACGGTTTTAGCTGGATTGAGACCCGATACACAGCGTTACTTTGATCATCATCACGCAAGTAATGATACCTTTGACGCTATTAATAAGCGTGAGCTAGAATTAGGTGCTGCTACGATGACGTCGTTAGTCTATTTATTTGATAAATACGGAACTTCACCAATAACAAATCAT
>JARRKS010000277.1:3772-4255 GCA_037387865.1 Flavobacteriaceae bacterium | reverse complement strand
TTCATTGAACTGTCCTTCTGCAATAGCCATAGCAGGTTTTAGCTTGGCAATATTCTTTCTTAAGTTAAATGAATTGTATTCTGCCCAAGGGATAACATTATTAGAAAAGAAAAATGTGACAACACCTAAAATAACAATAAACACACTTAAGCTTGCCATAGCGCGTTGAAGTGATATACCTGTAGATTTCATTGCAGCAAATTCATAGTTCTCGGCAAAATTTCCGAAAACCATAATAGAGGCTAATAAAATGGTTAGTGGTAAAACTAAAGGAATAAGCTTTGGAGTAAAGTATATTAAGAATTTAGCAATAACAATTATGTCTAAATCTTTACCTGCTAATTCTTTAATATATAGCCAAATGGTCTGTAAAACAAAAATTAGCATGAGTATTACAAACACGCTAATAAAGGTCTTAAGGTAAGTGGTTAATATGTATCTGTCTAATATTTTCAAATAAAGACTTAATCTAATTTATTGATA
>JARRKS010000277.1:0-3747 GCA_037387865.1 Flavobacteriaceae bacterium | reverse complement strand
TTTCATCAAAAGAAAAAATGGCTTTTGATAAGGGTTCGTTTGTTTTAAAAGAATTTACGGTAAGTGTAGTTTTTGTTCCATTTTTACCAACTTCAATTAAATTATAAATATGTTTTGTTTGTGTATCAATACCTAATAACACATATTTTATTTCTGAATTAGAATCAATGGGTGTTAGTTTAACATACTGAATTTTTCTACCCTTAATATTTTGAACGATATCCATAGCATAAGTAAAACCATCCTCATAAAAGGATAGCATTTTGCTTGGAGTAATTGAGTTATCACTTTCTGCGTTGTGACTTGAAATGGTTACTTCTTCGTCATCAGGACTTATGGTATAAAGAGTTTTGCCATCAAATATACGTGTTGCTCCTAAAATATTAAGTCTGTACTTGTCCCCTTGCAAAACAACATCACCTCGAGTTTCTTGATTTATATTTTCTTCTGCGTTGCTCAATGCATATTTAAACTCAATTGATATATTTTCATAATTTTCTACCTTTTGAGAAACTTCATCTAACAAGGCACTAGCCTCTTGTGATTTTTGCGCATTTAAAGAAACGCTTATAAATAGGATTAATATTAAAAACCTTTTCATATTAAATATTTTGTTCATTTTCTAATAATTGATCTAAAGCTACTAAATCTGGCACTAAAACTTGTCGTGCTTTACTGCCTTCAAATTGGCCTACAATTCCCGCTGCTTCTAACTGATCGATTATTCTTCCAGCTCTATTATAACCTAGTTTAAGCTTACGTTGTAAAAGTGATGCAGACCCTTGTTGAGCAGTAACAATAATTTCTGCTGCTTCTCTAAAAAGCTTATCTCGATCATCTATATCTATATCAAGACTTGTGCCACTTTCTTCACCAACATATTCGGGTAATTGATAAGCTTCAGGATAGGCTTTTTGTGAACCAATAAACTCTGTAATCTTATCTATTTCAGGAGTATCCACAAAAGCACATTGCACTCTAATTAAATCGTTACCTTGAGTATAAAGCATGTCACCTCTACCAATAAGTTGGTCAGCACCAGAGCCATCTAAAATGGTTCTTGAATCTATTTTTGATGTCACTCTAAAAGCTATTCTGGCCGGAAAGTTAGCTTTTATAATACCAGTAATAACATTTACCGATGGACGCTGCGTTGCAATAATTAAATGAATCCCAATAGCACGAGCCAATTGAGCTAAACGTGCAATAGGTGTTTCTACTTCCTTGCCTGCAGTCATTATTAGATCTGCAAATTCATCGATAACTAATATGATATATGGTAAAAATTGATGCCCATCATTTGGGTTTAGTTTTCGAGCTTTAAACTTGGCATTATATTCAGCAATGTTTCTACAAAAAGCATTTTTAAGCAATTCGTATCGATTATCCATTTCAATGCACAAAGAGTTTAATGTATTGATTACAAGATTGTTGTCAGTTATTATAGCTTCTTCTGTGTCAGGAAGTTTTGCTAGATAATGTCTTTCAATTTTATTGAAAAGTGTAAGTTCAACTTTTTTAGGATCAACTAAAATAAACTTGACTTCTGCCGGATGTTTTTTATAAAGTAATGAGGTTAAAACGGCATTAAGGCCTACAGACTTTCCTTGTCCTGTTGCACCTGCCATAAGTAAATGTGGCATTTTTGCTAGATCTACAACTAGGGTTTCATTACTAATGGTTTTACCTAAAGCAACAGGTAATTGCATTTCAGCATTTTGGAATTTTTTTGAAGCAATTACAGAGCGCATTGATACTACCGTTGAATTTTTATTTGGTACCTCAATACCAATGGTTCCTTTTCCTGGAATAGGTGCTATAATTCTTATACCAAGAGCAGAAAGCGAAAGTGCAATATCGTCTTCTAGGTTTTTAATTTTAGAGATTCTGATTCCTGCTTCGGGAACAATTTCATACAAAGTTACTGTTGGACCAATAGTAGCTTTTATACTAGCAATACCAATTTTATAGTTATTAAGAGTCTCTACAATTCTATTTTTGTTCTCTTCAAGCTCTTCTTGATTAATGGTAATGCCTTCAGTATCGTATTTTTTCAGTAAATCTAAATGTGGAAATTGGTAATTTCCCAATTCTAAAGTTGGATCAAATTGTCCGAAATCTTCAACCAATTTATTGGCCAGATTATCTGTTTCGGATTGTTCTTCTTCAACTTTTTCAACTTCCATTTCTAATTCATCTTCAACAGTATCAGACTTTTTGGGCGTTGGCTTTGGTTCTGGAGTTTCAACTGAAATGTCGAAAGCCGTTTTAATCTCTTCAGCTTCAGCAGTTAAATCATTATCTATATTCATAAATATTTCACTCTCATCATCTTCAACATTTTGATTGCTGGAAAACTCTTGAGTGATATTTTTCTTGGCTGATTTAAATAGTGCAATAAAACTTTGAGCTGTAACTTTAAAACGAATTGCTAGATAAACTATAAGAGCAAAAAGTAAAAGTAAAATGATTCCTATTTTTCCTATATAATCTTGCAGGAATGAATTAATTTCAAAACCAATAGTTCCAGAAAGTGAATCTATTTTAGGTAGAAAAAAACCAAAGAATATTGAAAACCAAATAACTATTAAGGTTCCCCAAAACCAATGCCGCAATAATTTGGTTTTGTTTATATCCATTATGACATAAATTCCTGAAAGAAAAATTAGTCCGGAAAACACAAAAGAAGCTATACCAAAGCCTTTGTATATAAAGAAATCACTTAACCATGCACCAGATTTGCTTAACAATGCCTGATTGATTTGAACAAAAATACAAATTACTAACGTTTATCCTAAAGGTAATCGTATATTAAAAAATCTTTGGAAGATATATAATTAAACCTATAACAATTCCTGAAATGGCCGAAATAAAAACAGCACCAGCAGATATGTCTTTTATAAAACCAATTTTTGAATGATGTTCTGGATGAATAAAATCTGCAATTTTTTCAATGGCAGTATTTAATCCTTCTACACTCATTATAATACATATAGCCAAAATTTGAACAATCCATTCAGTAGTATTAAGATTAAAATAAAAACCAGCTATAGTAACTAGAATTGCTATTACAAACTGAATTTGGATACTTGCTTCAGTTTTAATTAGTAGAATAGCACCTCTAAATGCATAATTTATGCTTTTAATACGGTTTACTAATAAACTTTCTTTTTTAGGCATTTTTTAAAGCCTCTAATGCAGCTTGATAATTAGGTTCTTCAGCAACTTTTTGACCAAAATTTCCGTTTCTGAAATCTGATAGTGTTTCTACATTCTCTATGCCTTCGGCTCCACAAAATCTAGACATCGCAAAAGGTAAATCTTTGGAGATACAAAGAATTTTTACATTTTCCAGATCACTGGCTTTTTTGTTAAATTGTCTAACTGAAGCAGCACAAGTACCTGTATCAATACTATGAAAAATATTCATAATAACTCTTGAGCCTTTATAGTCATCGAGTGTAACATCTGATAAATTATCTTTTGATAATTCGAAATTCGGAGCTTTACTTCCTACCGAAGGAAGATTACCTTTTGTGTTTATAGGATTTCCTTTTAATGTAACAGTTGCCATATATAAGTTTTTTAATGTGAATGTAAAATTAACAATTATTAAACGTTAGTCCTCATAAATTTTATCAATTTTAATATAATATATTAAAATATAATTATGATGCTTTTTGTATTAGTTATTATTAATTTTATACAATTCGTAATTTAAAAAATAAATCTAAATATTTAACAGTA
>JARRKS010000276.1:0-6214 GCA_037387865.1 Flavobacteriaceae bacterium | reverse complement strand
GCTTTTATAGGGTTTTTTAAGCAGCCTAATATTAGTAGGTTAGCATTGGGAAGTTATGTTATCTCGGTTTTTGTGTTTATTACATTTTTTAAGTTTTTTTCTTATTATTTATTAAGCAAGTATAGAATTTATTTAAAAGGGAATTTAAGAAGGGTTATTGTAATAGGAGACAATAAAAAAACGAAACAACTCATAAATATTTTTAACGCTAGACATGATTTTGGATATGAATTTAAAAAACAGTTTTGTGTAAAAGGCGAAAATTTTTCTTTAGACCAATGTTTTGAATACATAAAAGAAAACGGTATCGATGAAATTTATTCATCCGTAGCCGAACTCACGAATAAACAAATTAATAATCTCATTGATTTTGCAGACAACAATTTGAGAGAATTAAAATTTATACCAGACAATAAAGATATTTATTCTAAAAAGCTCAAGTATGAGTATTACGACTATATTCCTATTCTAATTTTAAGGGACATTCCATTAAGTAACACGATTAACAAATTAACCAAACGCACTTTTGATATTATTTTTTCTTCTGCCGTTATTGTTCTCTTGTTATCATGGTTGACGCCTATATTGGCTATATTTATAAAGCTTGAATCAAAAGGACCTGTCTTTTTTAAACAATCAAGAAATGGATTTAACTATAAAGAATTTGATTGTTATAAATTTCGTTCTATGACTCCAAATAAAGACGCCCACAAATACCAAGTAACGCGAGGAGACCAAAGAATTACAAAAGTTGGGAAATTTATTAGGAAAACGAGCATCGATGAATTGCCTCAATTTTACAATGTGTTATTTGGTGATATGTCAGTTGTTGGACCAAGACCACATATGGTAAGTCACACAGATATGTATGCTAAAAAGATAGACAAATTTATGGTACGCCACTTTGTAAAACCTGGAATTACAGGTTTAGCTCAAGTTAGTGGATTTCGAGGGGAAGTTGAATCTGATATAGATATTATTAACCGAGTAAAATATGATATTTTTTATATTGAAAATTGGTCGTTATTACTAGATCTAAAAATAATCTTTCAAACTTTTTTCAATACTGTAAGAGGTGAAGACAAGGCTTATTAAATGACTTTAATTAATTTAGTTAATTGACTTTCAAAATCAAATTTTTTCAAAGCGGTTTCTTTGATTTTATGATTTAGTTCAGAATTTAATTCAAAAGGTTGAATTTTGGAAATTACTTTATTTAGCTGTTCATAATCACCTGATTCAGCAACCCAACCAAGCCTAAAATTTTTGATAAGCAATCCAACCTAATTTAAATTTTTTAATAATTTTTTCTCCTTCGCCACCAGCAAAATAAATCATAGGCAGACCTAAACGAGCATATTCAAATATTTTGGAAGGTACCGAACCATAAATTCTATTTAGCAATGGAATAATAGTTACATCATATTTCATTAATTCGCTATGCAAATCTGTTCTCTTCAATTCGCCATGATAAAATATAGGAATGTCTTTATTTTTTGAAATGAAGTTCTCTATTTTATTTTGTTCAGACCCAGAGCCATAAATATGAAATTCAATAGTATTGAAATCTAACTCTTGACAAAGTTTATAAATGCCTTGAGCAACACCCAATAAGCCAGCATAAACCAGCTTGATTGTTTTTTCATCAGAATCAATGAATTCAATTTTTGGCAGTTTAAAATTTGGATAATTCCTATATAAAAAAGTTTCTTTTTGAGGTGGTAAAGAAGTTATATGAGACAGAATTTCTTCACTTTGTCCTAAAACTAAATCAGCTTTTTTATAGTTAAATCGTTCAATTTTTTCTAATAATGTATAGCCAAAGCTCTTTTTTAACACACCCAATTCAAGTCCGGCAATTGGCCACAAGTCACTTACATTTAAAATGAGCTTTCTTTTTTTAGATTTTAAAAACAACATGCTTGTAAAAGCCACAAGTAAAGGAGGTGATTGGATAACAACTGTTTTAGGGATTTTATTCCACAAATAAAACCACATTAGGCTGAAGCTATAAGAAAGCATTGCAAATAATCGAATGAATTTATTTTTAGAGTTGCTTGCATAAATCCATAACCTGTGAATATAAATATCATTTTCATTAGCACTTACTTTGAACTTCCCTTTATATTGCCCAAAGATTTTCCCAGTTGGGTAATTTGGTAAAGGGGTAATGACAGAAACATTAAATCCATGCTTTTTTAAGCCATTGGCCAACTGAAACATTCTGTTGGAAGCCGCTCCAATTTCTGGAGGATAATAACTTGTTATAATCAGGATATCTTTCACTTGACCTTAAATATTTCGATCAAATGATTTACAATGCGTTCAGCAGATCGACCGTCCCAAAGTTCTGGAACTTGTCCTTGTTTCCAATTTCCTGAAAATAATTTTTTAAAAGCTTTAGCAATTTTTTCTGGGTTATTTCCGACCAGAATATTTGTACCAATTTCACATGTTTCAGGTCTTTCGGTAGTATCTCTTAATGTTATACAAGGCACACTCATAACTGTTGCTTCTTCTGTGATACCACCAGAATCTGTTAAAACAGCAAGTGAATTTTTTACCAAATAATTAAATTCTAAATAACCTAAGGGATTTATCAAATGAAGGTTTTTAAAATTTAAATAAAGATTTTCAATTATTTTTCTTGTTCTTGGATGAACAGAAAAAATGACAGGATAGTTTTGACTTAATGTAATAATTTGATTCAATAATGCGACAAATTGTTCTTCTTCATCAACATTACTTGGCCTATGAAGTGTTAGTACTAAATACTGTTTCTCTTTTAATTCTAACTCTGACCAGATTTTAGGAGGCTTGAATCTAGGCTCGTTCTTAAATAAAGTGTCTATCATGACATTGCCAACAAAAAATATTTGATTATCTGAAATACCTAAACCCTTTAAATTTTCATTAGCATAAGTCGATGTTGTAAAAAAGTAATCCGTCAAACTATCTGTTACAATTCTATTAATTTCTTCGGGCATTGTCATGTCTCCAGATCGAATTCCAGCTTCAATATGAGCCACTTCTATACAGGCCTTTTTTGCTACAATCGCACATGCCATTGTAGACGTTACGTCTCCAACAACAATTACTAAATCACACGGATTTTCTTGCAAATCTTTTTCAAAACTAATCATTATGGCAGCAGTTTGTTCTGCTTGTGTACCACTTTTTACATTTAGATTTATATCAGGGAAAGGAATATGAAGCTCCTTAAAAAAGGTGTCACTTAAATTTTTATCATAGTGCTGACCTGTATGAACTAATCGATAATCAATATTTAAACCGAGTTCCCCCTTTTTTTCTATTGCTTCAATGATAGGAGCAATTTTCATAAAGTTTGGTCGTGCACCAGCTACAATGGTTATGTTCATTCTTTTATTTCATTAGAGAGATAAACTGCTTCAATTTACCACTTTTTGAACGTTGTATAGTATCTTGCTTTTCAAAAATAATTTTAAGCCCTTTTTCAAGATAGTTCCCCATTTCTATTTCGATTTCACTTTTTTTATTTTCTGAAATTTCCTTTTCTCCAGAATAAATAATTTTAAAAGTATCAATCTTTAATTGCTCTATTACAAATTCTTTAATATGGCTATCATCTTCAATGATACTTTTTGTAATGTAGTAAAATGTTAATCCAGCAGCTTTTTTGCCACTTGGCAACAATGCGATATCGTTTGTTCTTCCAACTAAAGTTTTTAATATTGGGGTTTTTAAAGTGCTTTTTTCTGACAAAATTCCAACATCTCCAATATCATATCTAATAAAGGGATGCGCTTTGTTATAGAGAGACGTTATTACAACTCGACCTTCTTGACCAAATGGCAAGGCATTGTTTTGATTATCAAGTATTTCTACATATAAAGTTTCACTATTTATTAGCCATTCTTTTTTAGGGTTTTCAAATGCAATTAAATCCAATTCGGAAGCTCCATATTCATTAATGATAGGAACTCCAAATTGATTTTCTAATAAGTTTTTATCTTCTTCAAACAGCATTTCTGATGTTACACTACAAGACGTAAGCGAAGGACAAATATTCTTTAAAGCAATATTCTTTTTATTTAAAAATTTGGCAAACATAACAATCGGAATTTATATACTCAAATCCAGTTGTTTTAAATTTATGTAACACTTTTTCAAATGCAGTGTCGCTTAAATCAAAAACTGAAAACCGAATACGATTACTAAAAAAATCTTTCAATCGTTCTTTATAAAAGCCTTTTTTATTTAACGGTATACCATAAAACCGAGCTTGTTTGGACGTATTAAAATTCAAGCTAAACCAATTAAATCTATTTTGAATAACTGCCCAAGTTAATGCATGACAAAACTTATCTTTAGCAAAAATAAAGGGATCTCCTGAAGAACCAGAAGTTTTATTGACATAGGTGTTTTTTGGCGTATAACCTTTGGATAACCTCTCTTTTAATGGTTTTTGTAAATCACGTTTTGTCATCACAGGAACAGTACTCCAATCTTCAACACTAACATTTTTTGCAAAAGATTTATAAAACGGATTTTCTTTTAAATGATAGTATAGTATTTCTTTTTTAGCAGTTTCAACATAATCTACAAATTCAGTTTCATTTAAATCTTGAACAGTATTCAAGAAACGTCTAGCCCTTTTAATAGGGTATCCATTCACTTGCAATGAAAAGTCAAATAAATTCAAAAGAAAAAATGATTTTATGTTTTTGTAAAATAATTGTTTTTTAAGCGCAAAAGCAATTATTTTTGCCCAAACTACAATACATGACAATTTTAATTCTTGGCTCTGGAGGAAGAGAACACACATTTGCTTGGAAAACCGTTCAAAGCCCAATATGTAAAAAATTATTTGTAGCGCCTGGAAATTCTGGAACTGCTGAAATAGCAGAAAACCTTCCCATTAGTGTTACAGATTTCTTATCTATAAAAAAAGCTGTACTTGAAAATGGAGTTGATATGGTTGTTGTAGGTCCAGAAGATCCATTGGTACAAGGCATTCACGATTTCTTTTTAAATGATGAAGTTTTAAAAAATGTTGCTGTTATTGGTCCTGAAAAGGCTGCTGCTACTTTAGAGGGAAGTAAAGAATTTGCCAAAGAGTTTTTATTTAGACATAATATTCCTACAGCAGCCTACAAAAGCTTTAACGCAAATAATGTTGAAGAAGGCTATACTTTTTTAGAGACCTTAAAGCCACCTTATGTATTAAAAGCAGATGGACTGGCTGCTGGGAAAGGCGTTATTATTTTAAACGATATAAATGAAGCTAAAGACGAATTAAAAAACATGCTGATTGATGCTAAGTTTGGGCATGCCAGCTCAAAAGTTGTTATAGAAGAATTTTTAGATGGTATAGAATTAAGTTGTTTTGTTTTAACTGATGGTAAAAATTATAAAATACTCCCAACAGCGAAAGATTATAAACGTATAGGCGAAGGCGATACAGGTTTAAATACAGGAGGTATGGGCGCTGTTTCTCCAGTGCCTTTTGCCACAAAAGAATTTCTTGAAAAAATTGAAAATCGTATTGTTAAACCAACAATTTCAGGACTTCAAAAAGACAATTTACCATATAAGGGGTTTATTTTTATCGGTTTAATAAAAGTTGGTGATGACCCTAAAGTTATTGAGTATAATGTTAGAATGGGCGATCCTGAAACCGAAGTCGTTTTACCAAGACTAAAAAATGATATTGTTGAAATTTTTCAAGCTATTGCCAATCAAACACTAGACAAAATAGACATTAAAATTGATGATAGAGCTGCAACTACAGTGATGTTAGTATCAGGAGGATATCCTGAGGCTTACCAAAAAGGCAATGAAATCTCTGGGCTTGAAAACATTGAAGATTCAATTGCATTTCATGCTGGAGCAAAATTGAAAGACGATAAAATTATAACTTCAGGAGGACGTGTAATGGCAATCACAAGTTATGGAAACACTTACAAAGAGGCACTAAAAAAATCTTATCAAAATATAGAAAAGATACATTTTGATAACATGTTTTATCGTAAGGATATAGGTTTTGACTTATAAATATTCGTGTGCAGTTACACTCTTATCTTCTTCATTATTGTCATTGTAGCTTTTTAATTGTTTCATCCAATAAACAAAAGCTACTAAACAGATAATAGTAAATGTCCAAGAAATAATATTTGATAACCACCAATTGTTAAACGCCAGTTCTCTTAAAAAATCAAATGGCCAAAAAAGG
>JARRKS010000275.1:0-6845 GCA_037387865.1 Flavobacteriaceae bacterium | reverse complement strand
GTAAGATAGTCTAATAAAGCACGACGCTTACCAACTAATTTTACCAATGAACGCTCTGTATTAAAATCTTTACGATTGTTTTTTAAGTGTTCAGTTAAGTGATTAATTCTGTGTGTAAATAATGCAATCTGTCCTTCTGCAGAACCAGTATCATTTGCACCTTTACCGTGTTTTTTAAAGATTTTCTCTTTTTCTTTTTTGTCTAAATACATGCTAATATTATTGTAAATGATTGTTATGTACTCGAAAGCCTTTCTTTCGAGCGGCAAATATAGTAATTTTTAATGATTTACAAGTTTATATTTGTGAAAAAGGATTTTAAGCAAAAAACCTTCTGATTATTCTCTTAAGGGCTGATTTAAAACGAGATCTATATATTTATTGATATTATCTTTTAAATCTTTTCGATGTGAAATACAATCTAAAAAGCCATGCTCTAATAAAAACTCTGCAGTTTGAAAACCTTCAGGTAATTCTTTACCTGTTGTATCTCTAACAACCCTTGGGCCTGCAAAACCAATAAGCGCTCCTGGCTCACTGACGTTAATATCTCCAAGCATAGCAAATGAAGCGGTTGTACCTCCGGTTGTTGGGTCTGTACAAAGCGAAATATATGGTATTTTTGCCTCTGCTAATTGTGCTAATTTTGCAGATGTTTTAGCTAATTGAAGTAATGACAATGCTGCTTCCATCATTCTTGCTCCACCTGATTTTGAAATAATCATGAAAGGTATTTTCTTTTTTAAGGCATAATCTGCTGCTCTAGCTATTTTCTCACCAACAACACTACCCATAGAACCACCAATGAAACTGAAATCCATGGCGGCTATTACCAAATCTTTTCCTTTAGATTTTCCAACTGCTGTTCTAACAGCATCTTTAAGATTTGTTTTTTCTTGTGCAGCCTTTAATCTATCGGGATATTTTTTGGTGTCAACAAATTTTAATGGGTCTTTAGATTCTAATTTAGCATCAAGCTCTTTATATTCATTATCATCAAAAAGAATATAAAAATATTCCTTGCTACCTATTCTTACATGATAATCGTCTTCTGGGCTTACATAAAAGTTTTTTTCAAGCTCTTCTGTATCTACTACTTTACCTGTTGGAGACTTATACCAAAGACCTTTGGGTGTGTCTTTTTTCTCTTCTGTAGATGTGGTTATTCCTTTTGTTTTTCTTTTAAACCAAGACATATTTTGGGAATAATTATTTTTAGTTAGTAGTACAAAACTACATAAAAATTATAATGTGTTTACATTATTTAGGTCTTCAAATGCTTTTTTAAGCCTTTCTACAAAAGTTACTTCACCTTTACGTAACCATACTCTTGGGTCATAATATTTTTTATTTGGAGAGTCATCTCCTTCAGGATTACCTATTTGTGTTTGTAAGTAAGCTTCATTTTGTTTCATATAATCACGAACACCAGTCATAAAAGCATATTGCATATCGGTATCAATATTCATTTTTATAACGCCATAACCGATAGCTTCACGAATTTCTTCAACTGTAGATCCAGAACCACCATGAAAAACAAAATCAATGTGGTTGTGTTCAACACCATATTTTTCAGAAATATATTCCTGCGAGTTCTTAAGAATTTTAGGTGTAAGTTTTACATTTCCTGGTTTATAAACACCATGTACATTACCAAATGCTGCCGCAATAGTAAATTGACTACTTACTTTACTTAACTCTTCATAGGCATATGCAACTTCTTCTGGTTGTGTATATAGTTTTGAATCGTCAACATCTGTATTATCAACACCATCTTCTTCACCTCCTGTAATACCTAATTCAATTTCTAGTGTCATACCCATTTTACTCATACGAGTTAGATATTGTTTACAGATTTCAATATTTTCTTCGATAGGTTCTTCACTTAAATCTATCATGTGAGAACTATATAAAGGCTTACCAGTTTCTTCATAATGTTTTTCACTAGCATCAAGTAAACCATCTATCCAAGGCAATAACTTTTTAGCGCAATGGTCTGTATGCAGAATTACAGGAACACCATAGGCTTCTGCCATTAAGTGGACATGTTTAGCTCCAGCAACACTTCCTGCAATAGCAGCTTTTTGATTGTCGTTGCTCAAGCCTTTTCCAGCATTAAACTGTCCACCTCCATTTGAAAATTGAATGATAACAGGTGCGTTTAAAGAAGCCGCAGTTTCTAGAACACCATTTATTGAGTTTGATCCGATAACATTTACAGCAGGTAAAGCGAATCCTTTAGATTTTGCCAGTTTGAAAATTTCTTGAACTTCTTTTCCAGTTGCTACTCCAGGTTTTATATTGTGGCCCATTTTAGTCTTTTTTATAATGAAAATTAGACCCCAAAAGTAAACATTTTTTACCTAAAAGAAGAGCTTTTTTGATTAAGATAACTGTAATTATTTACGAAAACGTTATAGGATTTTAAACAAGAAGAATGATTAGAAAGGGTAGTTAATACCTATATTATAAACAGCGTTTCTAAAGTTGTAATCATTAAACCATCTATTGTTTTCCATGTATGATGGGTCATAGGTTTTAAAACCAATATCAAATCTAAAGACAAAAAACCCAAAGTCATATCGGAGTCCAAAACCAGAACCAATAGCAATATCCTTTAATGAACTAAAACTATCAAATGTCGCATTTGAGTCTTGGACATCATCAAAAACATTCCAAATATTTCCAGCATCAACAAATAAAGCACCATTTAAGCTTTCAAAAATATTGAAACGCTGTTCTAAACTAAAGGCAAGTTTTAAGTTTGCTTCATTAAATTCGTTTGTACTTTCTGTACTTCCTGGCCCCAGATTATAGGCCGTCCACCCAATGTTTAATGTAGTCAAATTCTGTTTTAACATATTGTGAAAAAGCCACATTGACAATTTCATATTTGCCTTCTTCATTTTTATCAAGCCCTATAATTTTAGATACGTTTGATAATAAATTCCCTGCTAATTCTAATTTAAAACGGAAAATTGAAAAATTTTCATCAAAAAGATTTGTTCTGGTATCTTTTGTAAAACCAAAATTTGAAGCAAAAATCAGGTTGTTTTCTGTTAATCGTTGCTCCCTTTCATTAATATCAGATATGGTTTGGTATTCTGAATCATTAGGAGATATTGAAGTATTTTCATTTAATACATCATTGATGAATTCATCTGTTTGGTCTGGATAAGTTAAATCATCTCCATTGTTATAATCTATATCTAATGAAATATTATTTAATGTATTGTAAGAATTTTTATAGACGCCAAAATAGTTATCTGGATTTAGGTTTCTAACGTATTGGATATTAAATAGGTCTAATCTGTTGGTCCAAAAGTTTGATGGGCGCCATTGGTAATTTAAAACGCCATTTAATGTTTGCTTATCTAAACCAATATTTCTTTGCCCTGTATAAGAAACACTCATTCGTGTGCTAGGAGACATATATTTTGGTATAACTCGTTCTGTATTGAAAGGCAAAAGTAATCGAGGTAATGTAAGTTTTAAATCTAAACCAGCTTCAGTAATATCAAAAAATTGATCTTTTTCGTTTCCAGCATCTTTAGAGGCACCAATAGACCCAAAAGCAGAAAGCTGAAGTGTTTCAGCACCATTAAAAACATTTCTCATAAGTATGCTTGGATTTACAGAAAATCCAATTGTTTGTATATTGCTTTGAGAGACTTCGGCAGCAAAACCAAGGCTGAATTTTTTTAACGGTGTTAGATATATATTTGCAGTTAGTGTTGTGTCTTGGTTTTCAATATATTGAATATTAGGATATTTAAATGTTTTTAACTCACTAATGTGTCTGTAAGTTAAAGTTCTGTCAGAATCCTTAAACACTACTCCCGGATTTATAAAAACAGCATTTGTTATAGCTTTTGGTTTATACCTCATCTCTCCAACACTATAAAAATTATAGCCATTAAATGTATTAGTGTTCGTGGCAGTTTCATCCTTATTTTCGTAAGAAGCATCTGTGAAAATATTAACATCTCTAACCTTATAGATATTAAAAGGTCTTCTCACAACTGAATCTTGAGTTCTTAAAGACCGATTTTTTATTTGAAGGCCTACATTTACTTGTTTGTTCGTACCTACAGTATCTATTTCAAAACCTATATAATCCTGACTAAAATGAAAGACACCAGAATTCCTTAAGTTGTTTGTGATTCTATTTCTTTCATTTTCAAAATTCAATGTTTTGTATTGTTCACCCTTTTTAATAAGTGATTCTCCTTTTGTTTTTTGATACAAAGAATCTACTGCAGGAGTTGCTATTTTTGTTGAAATAGAATCTATAATATAACCTTGCCCAGTATTAACTTTGTAGTTTATTTTAGCACGTTGTTTATCAATTTCTTCAATATTATATGTGGCATCCACATTAAACCATCCATTATGGAAATAATAATCTTCTAAATGTTTTACAGATTTTTCTGTCTTTTCTTGATCTACTATTGTTGGAGCTTCACCTGTTTCTTTAAGCCACATATTAAAATTCTTTCTAGACTCAACATATTTATCCAACTGTTTTTTGGATAATTTTCTTTCTAGTCTTTGTCTTTTTTTAGGGTTTTTATCAATGCCAGCGTTTATAATAGAATCAATATTTGGGCGTGCAGAATTGTATATGTATAGTCTTAATGGAATACCAAACATCTTTCTGTTGGGTTGTTGATAAATGAGATTATTAATGACTTCAGTATTGTTTTTTCTATCATTAACATACACATCATTATCCAAAAGTAAATGCTCATCTTCTGCAACTCTTTTTACTGAATTACAGGAGTTAATTAATCCTGCAATTACAATTAATAATATTATTTTAGAGAGAATTTGTTTCAAGTAAGCTTTATTATTAAAATCAAAAATACACTATTTCCATTGAAATTGAATATTTTAATATTTATGAATCTAATTACATAAATTAATAATTATTCAGTTTCTTTATACTATTAAAAAAGGTTTAAATGTTATCTAAAAACCAAGTAAAACTAATAACGAGTTTAAGACAGAAAAAATATAGATTACAGCATAATCTTTTTGTTGCCGAAGGTATAATTTGAAATGCAAAAACTAAAATTAGTTGATGAATCAAAACTCATTGTCGCTTTAGACAACGTTAGAGATCCTGGAAACCTAGGTACAATTATTAGACTTTGTGATTGGTTTGGCATAAGAGATTTAGTTTGTACAGAAGAAACTGTTGACTGTTATAATTCTAAAGTAGTTCAGGCAACAATGGGTTCTTTGGCCAGAGTTAACATAAGTTACATTAATTTGGCTGAGTTTTTATCTAAAACCAAATTGAAGAAATATGGTGCCTATATGGATGGAATTTCTGTTTATGATAAGAAACTACCAATTAAAGGAATTCTTGTTTTAGGAAATGAAGCCAATGGAATTTCAAATGAAGTAGGACGTTTTATTGATGAAAAAATATCAATACCACGTTTTGGAGATTTACAAAAAACAGAAAGCCTAAATGTTGCTACTGCAACTGCAATATTGTTAAGTGAGTTTAAGAGAAATACTACTGAAACGTAAAGTTTATAAATACACCTCTGGTTTTCATGGTGTAAATATTACCAGTCCAAGGACTATTAGGATCTTTGTCACGAATTAGCTCGTCATTAATGGCAAAAACACCTCTAATGGATGGTGTGAATTTAAACCAATACAGATAGAAATCTATACCAAAACCTAGTTCATAGAAGAACATATTGCTTTTGGTTCTAAACTGTCCATTGGCATTATCATCAGGATTATTTTCGTTACTGGAAAGATTTAAAGCGGTGGAGAAACCACCAACAATAAAAGGCTTAAAGTTATTTAACCGTTTTGTTGAAAATTTAAGAAGTAAAGGTAAATGTATATATGTAGATTTTACTTCTCTAATTAAATCTGATGAACTAAAAGATGTACCATCAAAATAAGATTCGTCATAATACAAATCTCTACTTGTTATATTTAATCCAGGTTCGAAACGCAAATCTAAAAATTCGTTGATTCTTAAATTAGAAATAAGCCCAACATTAAAACCTACATTCCTTTTAACATGTATATCTTTTAAGTCTTCAATGTAGTCAAAATTAAAATCATAACTACTAAAACCTAAATAATATCCCCAACTTAACAAAGGTTTATCAAAGTTTTCATTGTTTGTAATCTTTTCTTTGGTAAATAACTGTGCATTTACTGATTGAAAAGTAAAAAAGAATAGTATAACAATAAGAATGTTTTTCATATCATTTACTTGCTGTATATATTGTCGCAACACCAAAAGTTTGCGGAAAATCCTTAACACTAATAAACCCAATTTCTTGTAAAATATTGTTTAATGCTTCGCCATAAGGAAAAACCGAAGCCGATTCACTTAAATATTTATAAGCGCTTCTATCTCTAGAAAAAACCTTCCCAATTAACGGCAAAACATATTTTGTATAAACTTTGTAGCCTTGTTTAAAAGGGGTTTTTGTTGGCACAGAAGTTTCTAAAATTACAAAAATGCCATTAGGTTTAAGTACACGATATATCTCTTTTAACCCTTTTTCTAGATTTTCAAAATTTCGAACACCAAACGCAACACTTATTGCATCAAAAGAATTGTCTTGAAAGGTCATGTTTTCAGAATCTCCAAGGACTAATTCTATTCTTTCTTGCAGTCCTTTGTTTTCAATTTTCGATTTGCCAATTTCAAGCATTCCGTTGCTGATATCTAAACCAATAATTTTTGAGGCACTTGTTTCAGAAAATTGAATTGCTAAATCTCCAGTGCCAGTGGCTATATCAAGAATACTTTCAGGTTTTTTGTCCTTAATTATCTTAACTACCTTTTTTCTCCATTTAAC
>JARRKS010000274.1:0-2931 GCA_037387865.1 Flavobacteriaceae bacterium | reverse complement strand
CAAAAGCAAAAATCTTGTTTTTGAATATTTTTAAATTAAAGGCTATATAATAGTTATATAGCTAAATAACTAACTAATAACTCTATTTATTATGATTAAAAAATCAATTTCATTAATTTGTTTTGTTGCTATTCTCTTTAGTAGCCAATTTGCATTAAACGCGCAAGAAGATTCAGATGATTACACAATGTGGGAAGACATTATGTTAACTCCAGACAATACTAAACTTAAAGTTTTAGGAGATAACATGAGAAAACATAATGCTACTTATCATAAAGATGGCCCATTTAAGGCAATCGTTTATAACATAGCTTCTGGCCCTAATGCTGGAAATATTATTTGGGAAATGGGTCCTATGAAATATTCTCATAATGATACGCGTCCTGGAGAAGGTGGGCATGATGAAGATTGGAGAGACAATGTGATGCCTTATGTCAAAAAAATTCAGACAATTGAATATTGGACAGCCAACAAAAAGTTGAATAATACAAGTATGCTTGATGGCGATAATTCTAAATATCCTATTTATTTTGTGAGATATTATGAAGTAGCTGATGGCCCATCGCCTGGTGTAAACTTATTTTTTGAAAGAATAAGTAAAACAGTAAAAGCTCTAGAAGGTGTTAACCCTTGGGGCGTTTATTACAATCAGTTTAGACAAGGAGATCTTGGTCGTCATATAGCTACTTTTGGATTTTATAAAAATTGGGCTGAATTTGACAAAGATGTAAATTGGGTTGAAACCTTTAATAAAGTAAATGGTGAAAATTCTTGGCAGAATCAGCAAGATTTATATCAAGCTAATTTTAAAAACACTTGGGATGAGATCTGGACATATAATGCTTATATGAGTGGAAACTAATGTATGAAATTAGTGTTATATAGATAAATTCAAAATTTAATATAATATAAAGACCTCCTAAATAAATTAGGGGGTTTTTTACTTTTTTCTGTTTTTATCTTGTTTTATAACACTTTACCCTTTAAATTTAAATAGTAAATTCTTTTTTTATAATTTTATAGAGATTGTATTAAATCCAAATTTATTATGGAACATGGTTATGTTATTTTAATCGTTATCGCGTTATTATTTATCTCTATGTATGCATTTGCAAACTTTTCGGTTTACATGGAAAAAAGAAAACGCAAAATGGCCAAAAAAGAAGAAATGCGCAAAGAAGCTTTAAGACTAGAAGAACAAGCTCGGAAGCAAGAAGAAAGGAATATTAAATGGAAAAAAATGGAAGAACGGCGTGCTGAAATGAAAGAAGATTTAGCACGATTGGAAGAAATTAAAAAAGAATGGATTAAAAAAGGAAAATTTAAACCTGAAAAAAATAAAGCATAACAAAATATTTATGTAAAAACTGCTAAAACCGTAAAAATCAAAATCTTTTACGGTTTTTTTATATTTCAAACTGTAAATAACTTAACTTTATAGAAATATAACTAACTTAAATTCAAACCATATGAAATTCATTTATTCTATTTTATTTTTAACTATTTTTTTAATAGCATGTCAGCCAAAAGTTGATAATTCTGCTGAAGAAGCTTTCAAAAAGAATTCTGAAACTGTATTAGCAAATCTTCAAGGCTTTCAGGACGAAAATGTTGATTACTATTCCACTTATTCAGATAGTGTAGTGTTTGCAGATACTGGCTTTGGAGGTAAAGATTCTTTAAGTTTAGACGATATTAAAGAAAACGATAAATGGCTTTGGGAAACATTCAACTTTAAATTAATTACAGATCCTTTAGTGTTACTTCCAGGAGTTGATCCAGAAACAAAAAAATCAGATGGCTCTGTGCGTTACTATGGTGAATGGGAATTGACGCTTCCAGCTACAGATTCAACAGAAGGAAAAACAGCAGTGTTAAAAATGTACGAATCTTATGATTTTGATGATGATGGTAAAATTTTATACCAACAAGGTTATGGAGATTTTACTGGTATCATGACATATCTTTTAAAAGAAGAATCTTCAGACGAAATGGCTGAAGAGGCTTCAGAATAATCCTAGTGTTAATTATTGATTGAAAAAGCCCAAGCAGTTTACTGCTTGGGCTTTTTTGTGGAATCGGAGAGAATTATTTGTAAAAATTACTAGTTTTATATTTCAAATCCGGTTAATTATTAGATTATGAATAATTTAAACCATATCTTACAAAGATTAATGTCCCAACATTCTGCTTTTTCTTCCATTATACTTCTACTTTTAATATGTAAATCTTTTTTCTAATCCCTATTAGAAATTATTATCACCCATAACGAAATAATAAATATTGATTAACAGCAAAAACAATTTTTATTATCTAACACAATTTAATTATGAAAAAACTAATGTTAATTTTTGTTTTGCCACTATTATTATCAAGTTGTGAAGGCGCTCTAGGAGTTGGAAAAGTTATATCGGACAACAATAATAAATGTAATGAGTATCATGTTAAATATCATAGTACAAATAATTGTATTGATGTCGCTTTAAACAAGGTTTATATAACCTCTGATGAATATCAACGTCTTTATAATTTAGTTAGTAATGCTTTACCTGAACAGTGTGTTTTAGCTATTATAACCCCAAAAGATGGAAGCACCCTAAAGACAGGATATATTAAGGACCTTGAGGATTTAATAAAATTAACTAAAAATGCTGGTATCCCTTGTAATTAATACAAAACAATGATTCCATTCTTTGTTGAGGTCGTTTATGATGCAGAACACAATGTTATTTTAGAAGTCAGGAGTTTTAAATATGGGCATAGTCTTGATAAGTATGCTCCTAAAATTGATTAAATCAAGTTTTTTCAAATTATTAATTAATCTTTTTTAATTCAGTTAATTACCAAACTGATATAAATCATTTACTTTCTGTTTTAATATTATTACTTTTTTTAATTAAAAGAAAATATTAATTAAATAAGGAAAAAAAT
>JARRKS010000273.1:0-2934 GCA_037387865.1 Flavobacteriaceae bacterium | reverse complement strand
TTTTTCTATAACCTCTTGAACAGAAATAACGTCTGGTTGATTTTGCCAACCAAAATAGGCTTTGCCATTGTAAGAAAGTTCTAAAAAGTATCTCAACTTATCTTATTTTTGTTTAGAAGCTACAAAGATAAATAGTTTTAGCACTTAACATGATTCATTAACTTTTTATAATGATAAAAATACTTTTGCTTTCAGACACACATGGTTATATAGATGATCAAATATTAAAATATGTAAAACAGGCTGACGAAGTTTGGCATGCTGGTGATATTGGAAATTTAAAAGTTACCGATACCATAAAAGCATTAAAACCTTTGAGAGCTGTTTATGGTAATATTGATGACGCCAAAATTAGAGTAGAATATCCAGAACACAACAGATTTATGTGTGAAGATGTTGACGTTTGGATTACTCATATTGGTGGCTATCCAAACCGTTATGATATTAGAGTAAGAGAAAAAATTAATGAAAATCCTCCAAAACTATTTATTAGTGGCCATTCTCATATTCTTAAGGTAATGCCTGATAAAAAACTTAATTTATTACACATGAATCCTGGTGCCGTTGGAAAACGTGGTTTACATAAAAAAAGAACAATGCTACGGTTTACTATTGATGGAAATGATATTAAAGATTTGGAGGTTATAGAATTTAATAAAAGATAAAAAAACCCTGACTATAACGTCAGGGTTTTCACGCACTAATACTACTAAGATGATAGGTTTATCGTAATCGATCTACAGATTTTACAAGATCTTCATCCTTTTTGATGGCCTTATTGGCCATAGCCAATAATACGATAGAAACAATAGGTAGAAGCATCCCAATACCTTTCTCAGAAACCTGAGTTTCTCCAGATAAATTTAGAGATAGATACACAAATAATCCTAGTAAAATAAAGTTTAATATGATATTAAGTCGTCCCAAAACAAATTGAGACTTCCTGTTTTTATACATAAAAATTGAAATTAAAGACAACAATGCCGAACCTAAAAACAAACCAAAATGCAATAGATTGTCTTTTGCAAATACTTCAAAACCATTAGCGTCAGTCCAAAGGCTAAATACAAATATCAGCCCACCTGCAACCGCTACAGACAATAAAAGATAAATGGTTTGAATTCTTTGAATCATAAAATTTTTATAAACTGAAGGGCAAAAATAATAGTTTCTTTTTTAAAATATATGTAAAAGATTAAAATAAAGTTGTATAATTGCAATAACAATTCGCATGAACCACATTAGCAGATTGTTATTCTTCGGATTAAAATCAATTTTTCATAAAAAATCAATTTTAATATTTAATACAAATATTCAATTCAACATCAATGTTTGAAATTTCACAATTAAAGGAAAAAAAGCTCGCTGATTTACAGGAGATTGCAAAAGACTTGAACATTTCCAAGTATCGCACATTAAAAAAACTAGATTTAGTATATCAAATATTAGATCACCAAGCTGCTAATCCTAAAGCAGTAGAAACTAAAAATGAGGAAAAACCTCAAAAACAAAGAAGAGAACGTGTTCAAAAAACACAAAATAAAGACACACAAAAAGCTCAACCAACTAAAGAAGCTCCACAAAAATCTTCTTCAGAAAAAACGGAAGAAAAGAAAAAAGATAACGAATCTTCTAATAACACTCCTAAAAAAGACAACGCACCAAAAAAAGAAAAGCCCCATCATAAGAGCAATCATAAAAACCAAAATAACAATAATCAAGGTAATTCTGGTAACAAAGATACTCGTAACCGCTACAGAGAGCCTGACTATGAGTTCGACGCAATTATTGAGAGCGAAGGTGTATTAGATCTTATGCAGGATGGTTATGGCTTTTTACGTTCATCAGATTATAATTATTTATCGTCTCCTGATGATATTTATGTATCACAATCTCAAATACGATTATTCGGATTAAAAACTGGTGATACTGTTCTAGGTAATGTAAGACCTCCAAAAGAAGGTGAAAAATATTTTCCTCTGATTAAAGTTAATAAGATAAACGGATTAGATCCAAAAGTTGTAAGAGATAGAGTGTCTTTTGAACATTTAACACCTTTATTTCCTAAAGAAAAATTTAAACTTGCAGAAAGACAAAGCACTATTTCTACACGAATTATGGATTTGTTTTCACCAATTGGTAAAGGTCAGCGTGGTATGATTGTATCGCAACCAAAAACAGGTAAGACCATGTTGCTAAAAGACATTGCTAATGCTATTGCTGCCAATCATCCAGAAGTTTATCAGATTATATTACTAATTGATGAGCGCCCTGAAGAGGTTACAGATATGCAACGTAATGTGCGTGGCGAGGTTGTTGCTTCAACATTTGATAAAGAAGCTCACGAGCACGTAAAAATTGCCAATATTGTTTTAGAAAAAGCAAAACGTTTGGTAGAATGTGGTCATGATGTAGTTATTTTATTAGATTCAATTACACGTTTAGCAAGAGCTTACAATACAGTACAACCTGCATCTGGTAAAATTTTAAGTGGCGGTGTAGATTCTAATGCATTACATAAACCAAAACGTTTCTTTGGCGCTGCTAGGAAAATTGAAAATGGAGGTTCTTTATCAATAAGAGCAACTGCTCTTACTGAAACAGGTTCTAAAATGGACGAAGTTATTTTTGAAGAATTTAAAGGAACTGGTAACATGGAACTGCAGTTGGATAGAAAAATTTCTAATCGTAGAATTTTCCCTGCAATAGATCTTACATCATCAAGTACGCGTCGTGATGACTTACTTTTAGACGATAACACCATACAACGTATGTGGGTAATGCGAAAATATCTTGCTGATATGAACCCAGTTGAAGCTATGGAATTTATTAACGAGCGTTTTAAACAAACACGTAATAACGAAGAGTTTTTAATCTCAATGAATGGTTAATTTCAAATAATACTAAAAACAAAAAAGCTTCTCAAAATTGAGA
>JARRKS010000272.1:0-2936 GCA_037387865.1 Flavobacteriaceae bacterium | reverse complement strand
CCAATATATACTAGCAAGAGCATTATAGGAACCTCCCAAAACAACCCCATAGTAGTACCAAGAGCAGCTTGAGAACCCAAGCCATAAATTGCTACAGCTGTAGCAATGGCAATTTCAAAATGACTAGAAGAACCAATAATGACGGTGATAATTGCTTCTCTATACTTCAAGCCAGCATATTTTGTTATAAGCAAATTTAATCCAACAATAATAAAAAACCCTAAAAGTAGAGGAATTGAAACAAGAACCATCAATTCAGGATTCTCAATAAGCACCCGTCCATTAAGTGAAAACAAAACAATCAAAGTTGATAAAAGAGCAACAACCGCAACATTACCTATTGCTGGTTTAAAAACTTCTTGAAACCAATCAACTCCTTTATGTGCATTAATAATTTTTTTGGAGATTATTCCTAAAACCATCGGAGCACCAATAAAAACAAAAACTGAAATTAGAAGGGTTAATCGATCAATAGGAATATCTTGAATCCCAGTTAAGAGAGCAACAACAGGCGCATAAAGAAATATAATCGTTATCGTATTAAGACTGGTGTTAACAACGTTTTGTTCTTGATTTCCTTTAGCTAAAGCACCCCAAACACAAACCATTGCAGTACAAGGACTTGATCCAAGAAGAATTAATGCTACTATTAATTGGTCATAACCTGCAAGAAAATAGTATGCTAAAAACGCTGTTAATAATGGTGCCCATATCCAATTTGAAATTATAGTAAGGATAATCGGTTTTGGATTTTTTGCAAGTTTCTTAAGTTCACTAAACTGTAAATTTAGTAAAGCTGGATACATCATCAGAAAGAGTAAAACTCCGATTGTAATAGATATTCCAGCAAATTGAAGATCATTAATTGTATTACTTAGCTGTGGAACAACTTGTGATAAAAATAATCCAATTATCATACATAAAAAAACCCAGACAGCAAGATATTTCTCAAAATACCCTAAACGAAGTTCGGATGTTTCACTCATCTTTTTTCCCTATATTAAATCTTATGATAATAATTCAAATGTAAAAGATTTTTCTATTGGTCCATATAAGTAAAGCTTTCTAAAGTTCCTTGGATAAAACAAAGGATCAGGAGTAGTATTTTTAGCTAGGTTCAATATGAATAGTTAACCGAACATTATAACAAGCCTTTTTAATATCAGCCTCTAAATGATCAGCTAAATCGTGCGCCTCCTTTACTGTTAAAGAACTAATAACAGAAAGATGTAACTCAGCAAAAACCTTAGAACCACTCCTACGTGTCTTCAAATCATGAAAATCGATAAAACGATACTCATGCTCCTTAAGAATATCACTAATAGTCTTTTCTTCATCAGCACATGACTGATCCATCAAATTACAAGAAGACTTCCAAATTAAACTAACACCCAATCTAATAATAAGAATAGCAGCAACAAAAGCTAACAAAGAATCCATATACTGCAAGCCAAACAATTGTCCAATAAACAAACCAATCCAAACAACCACAGATGAAATCACATCAGACAATAGATGCTTAGAATCCCCCTCAAGAGCAATAGAACCAGACTTCTTAGCAGTACTCAAAAGAATAAATGAAACAGCAAGATTGATAGCTGTAGCAATAATAGAAAGAACAATTCCAAAATTCAATTCCAATAAATAATTAGTTATAGATAACCGTTCAAAAGCAGTAATAATTATGAACATAGCAGCAAGAATTATCAAAACACCTTCAAGCAGACAAGATATATCCTCAATTTTCTGATGACCATATTTATGAGTCTCATCAGGATCTCTATCAGAAAGATGAATAGAGAAAAACATCAAAGCAGAAGCTAGGATGTTAATAATTGATTCCAAAGCATCAGATAGTAGAGCAACAGAATTAGAAACAAAAAAAGCAGCCAACTTTAGGAAAAATATTCCAACTCCACAAATAAGAGCTATAGATGCTGCTTGCTTTTTTCTCATAATCGTTAGTGAAGGAGCAAGGAGCTTTTAGGTTTTACTAATAACAAAAATCTGGAAGATTGCTTTATTGAAATCAATTGTACAAGATTACTTTAGAAGAAAGAAAGCTGGAAGACAAAGCATTATCAATAATTAGAGAGATTATTATCAAATATGAAAATGAAGGCAATAATCTACGAAAAATATGGATCACCAGAAGTTTTGCAACTCCAAGAGATCGAAAAACCATCACCCAAGGAGGATGAAATACTAGTTAAAGTATATGCCACATCTATAAACATAGAAGACTTAGATTTTCTTAGAGGAAGAGCATGGTCAGTTCGTATTTTAGGACCTTTAAAGCCAAAATACAGGATACTTGGATTTGACTTAGCAGGAGTAGTTGAATCAGTAGGTTCAAACATAAAAAAATATAAGATAGGTGATGAGGTATTTGGAGACTCGTTCAACTATGGTTTTGGCGCATTTGCGCAGTATGTATGTGTTCCTGAAAAAGCTATTATGCATAAACCAAAGAACTTAACTTTTGAGCAAGCAGCCTCAATATCTTCAAGATCAATTATTGCTCTCCAGGGTTTAAGAAATAAAAAAACAATTCAACCTAACGAAAAAGTCTTGATTAATGGTGCTGGTGGCGGCGTTGGTTCATATGCAGTACAAATTGCTAAGTACTATAAAGCTAAAGTTACAGCCGTAGATAATACAAAAAAATTAGACAAGCTACGCTCGATTGGTGCAGATCATGTTATTGATTATATTAAAGTAGATTTTACAAAAAACGGAGAACAATATAATCTAATTTTGGATATTGCTGGATATCATTCAATTTTCGATTATAGACGAGCATTAACTTCCAAAGGAAGGTACTCTATTGTCGGGGGATCAAGATCTACAATTTTTCAAGCTCTATTTGTCGGTTTTTTGATTTCAATACTTGGAAGTAGAAAAATGGGATTGATGTCTTGGAAACCCAATAAAAA
>JARRKS010000271.1:4847-8048 GCA_037387865.1 Flavobacteriaceae bacterium | reverse complement strand
TCTTAACAACCGGTTTTGATGAGCCTACTGTAGAATCTATTATTTTAAACAGAGCAACGAAGTCGTTGACATTATATTACCAAATGATTGGTAGAGGCTCTCGAATTCTTAAAGATAAAGATACTTTTACAGTTATAGATTTAGGTAATAATCTTCACAGATTTGGACCATGGGGCTCTGAATTGGATTGGCAGCGTATTTTTAGGTCTCCAAGTTTTTATTTGGATAACTTACTTAACGATGAGGAAATTGAAAGTAATTTCAAGTATATCATGCCCGATGAATTGCGAGACGAGTTCTCTAATTCTGAAGAAGTATATTTAGATATTAACGAAGTTTATACGCAATCTATACGTAATGGTGAATCTTCTAAAGTTGTATTATCGCGGTCTATAGAGCATCATGCTACAATATGTATTGAAAATAGCGAAGACGTTTATGATGCTTTAGATTTAGCCAAAAAACTAGGTGATGATATAGACCATAGAATACATCGTTACAGTAAGTGCATTTGTAAGAGTACATTCAATTTTATTGAATGGCTTAAAGAAGATTATAGAAAAAAACTACGTACATACATTAGGCAGAATTTTGATGTTATGTTTGAAGAAATCCATGGTAAGCCTGCTGAATAGAACCTTCTAATTTAGTTCTTGTTTCATTTTTAATTACTAAACCTTATCTTTACTGAAAATATTTAAGACACCTCTGTACTTATTAGATTAATATTTGATATACTTTTCTTCAAAAATTTGTTTGATTTTACATTAACTCTTATCTATAAAATATAATGTAAAATTTAAATCTAGTGAATGGGAAAATCTCAACAAACGTTTAGTAAAAGTGAAAAAGAAAAGAAAAGGTTAAAAAAACGAGAAGACAAGAAAAAGAAAAAAGAAGCCAGAAAGTCTGAAGCAAAAGATAAACCTAAAGGCATTGAGTTTGCTTATGTAGACTATAATGGAAACTTAACAGACACGCCTCCAGACCCTTCAAAGAAAGTTAAAGTTGACGCAGAAAGCATTGAAGTAAGTATTCCAAAAACATTACCTGGCGATAAAGAAGAAATAGATCTCCTTTTTTGATTCTTCAAAAGGTTTTGGTTTCATTATTGACTCTGAAAATAATGAAAAATATTTTACGCACGTAAGTGGTTTGTTAGACACGATTGTTGAAAATGACAAAGTTTCTTTTGAACTCGAAAAAGGTTTGAAAGGAATGAATGCTGTCCGTGTAAAGAAAATATAAAGACTTCATACTTTGTTTGTAATCATTTTCCTAATTTTAGAGTGTATTCTTAAAACATAGAAATGAACAAACAACTCATATTTTTAAAGAGACCCGTCGGGTTTCCAGACCCTGATACCTGGAGATTGGAAAATAATCAAATTCCTCAATTACGAAACGGAGAATTTCTCGTTCAAAATCATTATGTGTCTTTAGATCCTGCCATGAGAGGTTGGATGAATGCCAATAAATCATATATAGAGCCAATTAAAATTGGTGACGTGATGCGCGCTGGAAGCATTGGTAAAGTCATTAAAGCTAGTAATGAAAGTAAATATAAAGTAGGTGATTGTGTTACAGGCTTTGGTGGTGTTCAACAATATTGTGTTACCAATGGTGATAATTGGCATAGGGTTGATGTTACCATTGCACCTATGCCGATGTATTTAAGCACTTTAGGAATGACAGGTATGACAGCATATTTTGGAATTCTAGAAGTTGGTAAAATTAAAGCAGGTGATATAGTTTTAGTATCTGGAGCAGCAGGAGCAGTTGGGAGCGTGGTTGGTCAAATTGCCAAAATAAAGGGCTGTAAAGTTGTTGGTATAGCTGGTGGAAAAGAGAAATGCCAATATTTAATAGATGATTTAGGTTTTGATGAAGCCATAGATTACAAATCCGATAATGTTATTAAAGAACTGAAATTAAAATGTCCAGATGGAATTGATGTTTATTTTGATAATGTAGGAGGAGAGATTTTAGAATATGCACTGGCAATATTACGTATGCATGCCAGAATTGTTATTTGTGGTGCCATTTCACAATACAATAGTACATCAAGAATGAAAGGTCCTTCCAATTATATGTCTTTACTAGTTAATAGAGCAACCATGCAAGGTATGGTGGTTTTTGATTATGCAAAAGATTATGGCAAAGCCGCTTTAGAAATGAGCCAATGGATAAAGGAAGGCAACTTAAAAAGCAAAGAGGATATTTACGATGGCATAGAAAACTTTTATGATACGTTTAGGCGTTTGTTTACTGGAGAAAAAAGAGGGAAATTAATATTAAAGGTTATTAAATAAGCCAAATCAATATTGATTAAATCATTGTTGTAATTGATATTATTGTAAAGTTGAGAATAAAATGAAATCCTTGGCTGTTTTAGAGTACAAAATAGATGCTCAACTTGGAGAAGGAGCGTTTTGGAATCATAAAACTCAAGAATTCTATTGGATAGATATAGAAAGTAAAGCACTTCATATATATAACCCTAAAACAAAGTCAAATAGAACCATTATAACACCATCCAGAATTGGTACAGTGGTTCCTAAAAATGAAAACGAAGCAGTTGTTGCACTAGAAGATGGCATCTATATTTTGAATTTAACTTCTGGCGAAACCAATTTGCTTTCTGATATTGAAGCAGACATTCCAAGCAATAGATTTAACGATGGCAAATGTGACCCTTCAGGCAGACTTTGGGTAGGTTCTATGGGTTTTGAAATGAAACAATATGACGCTAATTTATATATGGTTGATGAACATGGAAAAGCTGAATTAAAAATTGATAGTGTTACTATTTCTAATGGAATTGTCTGGACCAAAGACAAAAAGACCATGTATTATATAGATACACCAACATTAAATATTTATGGTTATGATTATAATGATGAAACTGGTGCTATTTCAAATGAAAGAATAGCGGTAAAAATAGATGATTCATTAGGTTCTCCAGATGGTATGGCAATTGATGAAAATGATATGCTTTGGGTTGGCATGTGGAATGGTAATGCAGTAATTTGTTTCGATCCAATTAAGGGAGAAATTGTTCAAAAAATAGAAGTTCCAGCACATAATATCACCTCTTGTGCCTTTGGTGGTAAAGATTTAGATACACTCTATATTACAACAGCAAGTATAGATATGTCTGAAGAAGAGCTATTAAAATACCCTAACGCAGGCTCATTATTC
>JARRKS010000271.1:0-4829 GCA_037387865.1 Flavobacteriaceae bacterium | reverse complement strand
CGCAGGCTCATTATTCAAGACTGTTCCTGGTGTTATAGGTGTAAAGAGTGCTTTCTTTGGTAATAATAATTAATACTTGATTTGCTATGATCATTATTATGGGTGTTAGCGGATGTGGAAAAACAACTATTGGTAAACTTCTTGCTATAGAAACGAGACTTCCATTTTATGATGCAGACGATTTTCATCCAGAAGAAAATATAATAAAGATGAAAGCCAATAAATCCTTAACCGATGAAGACAGGTTACCATGGCTAAACACTTTAGCATCAAAAATTAAAGAATGGGAAAGTAGTGGAGGAGCAATATTAGCCTGTTCAGCATTAAAAGAATCTTACCGAAAATTATTATCTTCAAAAACTAATAATATCAATTGGATCTATCTTTTTGGTTCGTTTCAACTTATAAAATCAAGATTAGAACAAAGGCAAAATCATTATATGAAATCCGATTTATTAGTATCTCAATTTGAAACGCTAGAAGAACCCAATTATGGACTTCACCTTAACATAGAACAATCAGAAAGTAATATTGTTAAAGAAATCCTGAAAAATTTAAATCACAATGAGTAAATCTGTTTTTGGTTTAATAGGTCTTGGTGTTATGGGAAAGAGCATTAAACTATAGATCAAATTTTACCATATTTATCAGAAGGTGATATTATTATTGATGGAGGAAACTCTCATTATTTAGATACTAAAAAGCGATTAGATTTTTTATCCTCAAAAGGAATTAGCTTTATAGGTTGTGGTGTTTCTGGTGGTGAAGAAGGTGCAAGGTATGGAGCATCTATAATGCCTGGAGGCACAAAAGAAAGCTATAATCATGTATCACCAATTTTAGAATCTATTGCAGCAAAAGATTCAAACGGAAAGCCATGTTGCACATTTGTTGGTCTTGAAGGTTCAGGTCATTTTGTTAAAATGGTTCACAATGGTATAGAGTATGCAGAAATGCAATTGCTCGCCGAAATATATGCATTAATGTCAACTACAATGAGCAATCAAGAAATCGCTCAAGAATTTTCTAAATGGAATACAGGAGAATTGGAAAGTTATTTACTTGAAATAACCATTAAAATTCTAGATACAAAAGAAAAGGACGGATATTTATTGGATAAAATTCTGGATAAAGCTCAAAACAAAGGTACAGGTTCATGGTCTAGTAATGCAGCACTTAATCTTGGGTATCCAAATACCATGATGACCTCAGCTGTGTTTGCAAGGTATATTTCTTCTTTTAAAGATAATCGTGTTGCATATTCAAAAGAAATTGTATCTAGTGCTAATAACAAACATAGTTTTGATTTAGGGCAATTGAAAAACACATATCAATTTACAAGAATTGTAAACCACCAACAGGGATTTGCATTAATCAAACAAGCTTCTGAAACTTATAAATGGCATTTAAACTTGTCTGAATTAGCCAGAATATGGACAAATGGTTGCATTATTCGTTCAGCTTTGATGAATCATTTATCTTCTATTTTCAGAAATGATGACGATATTTTTGACAATTCAAAACTATTCAAGTTTTTAAATAGCGTTGAAAAAGATATTTCAGAAACTATTCAAAAAGCCTTTTCTAATAGAGTTTCCTGTGATGCATTTTGTTCTGCCTATAATTATTGGATTTCTATGACAACAGATACATTACCAGCAAATTTAATACAGGCACAACGCGATTTTTTTGGAGCACACTCGTATCAGCGAATTGACAAAGATTCAAATGAATTTTTTCATACTAACTGGATAACCAATGATTGATTTCACATTAATATCAGCTGTTTTAATAGGCATAATTGTATTGCTAGTGCTTATCCTTAAATTTAGGATTCAAGCTTTCATTGCATTATATTTTGGAACATTCAGGAGGAGCAGAAGCTTTAGCAAATTATCTGCTTCAAAAATTTGGAGAGAAAAATGCGTCTTGGGCCTTGGTTATTACAGGTTTTTTTGTAGCTATTCCTGTTTTTTTCGATGTCGCATTCATCATTTTAGTGCCACTTATTTATTCTTTACAGCGAAAAACCAAAAAGTCCTTATTACTTTACGGAATACCATTACTTGCTGGATTAGCTATAACACATTCGTTTATTCCACCAACTCCTGGACCTGTTGCTGTTGCAGATATTTTAAAAGCAGATTTGGGTTGGGTTATATTATTTGGCTTTTTGGTTGGCGTACCTACTGCTATAGTAACAGGTCCTTTATTTGGAAAATATATTGCTAAAAAAATTCATATAAATGCACCAGAATTGTTAGATGAAAATATTAATACTAATAGCTATCCAGCAGTTGGTCTTATTCTAACTATTATTGGTGTTCCTATAGTTTTGATTGTTTGTAACACATTACTTAATAGTCCGTTACTTGAAAATTATAATATTTCTGAAAACTTAAAAGATTGGCTTAAAATGATTGGTCATCCGTTTACAGCTTTGATTATAGCAAATATAATTGCATGGTATCTTTTAGGAATACGAAGACAAGCTGCTAAAGAGACATTATTGAATATTACAACAAAATCTATGGCTCCTGCAGGAATTATTATTTTGTTGACAGGAGCAGGAGGTGTATTTAAACAAATGCTTGTAAATACTGGAACAGGAGAAATGCTAGCCAATTATTTTGCTAATCAAGGTGTTAGTATGTTATTGTTTGCATTTTTGGCAGCAGCAATTGTAAGAATATTACAAGGTTCTGCAACGGTGGCTATGATTACTGCTGCAGGCTTAACTGCACCTTTATTAACTACTGGTATTAGTGAAATAGATAAAGCACTTCTAGTCATAGCTATTGCTTCAGGTGCTTCTATTTTATCTCATGTAAACGATAGTGGTTTTTGGTTAGTAAGCAAGTATTTAGGTCTTACAGAAAAACAAACGTTCAGAAGTTGGACAGTTATGACAACATTGTTAGCTCTCGTCGGATTTGCTTCAGTTAGTATTTTTTCAATTATTTTTTAATATTATTTTCTAATAATTACACGTTTTGAAATAGTTGTGTTTTCATATTTAAAGGAAACAATATATGTTCCTGATGATACATTTTCTGTTTTCCATATCCATTTATCATTATCTTTTTTAACTCCTTTGTCAAGTCCATCAATTCGTTTTCCGTTAATAGAATATATTTCAATACTAATAGGATCTATTATTTTGTTTAAATGTTTGATGTATACAAATTCTTTCGCTGGATTTGGATAAATTTTTAGTGCAGTCGTTTCAGTAGAATTATTAGATACAGCCAAATTATCTGTATAAAAATCATTCTCATTCATAATCACTGGAGCAGATTTCCCATTATTAGCCCATAAATCATACATCTCCTGACCCAAATTGTTTGTAGTGTTTTCGTCTCTTAAAAATTCTATATATTCTTTTGAAGTCGTTTGATACATTAATTGCGTATTAATTCTAAATGTTTCAGGCGGCAAGTGGTATTCTGTTATATCTGAATATGCACCATCTTCATAAGAATATCCTACTGGAGCCGATTGTATGGCTTCAAAATTAGCATTTGTAAAACCTCGAGGTGGAATCCTGTTATCTTTTACAATCATATTATTCAACACAAAATGAAAGGATTCTCCAGCTGTATAGGTTTTAATTCCATCTGCACTGGCGGCATCAGCAACAGCTTGACTCATACCAAGTTTTGCTTCATATATTTTTGCGTTTTCAGTATTTAGTACAGCTGTTTGAGGATCATAAGCACCTGATTCATATATAACAATATCATTTTCATCATAAGCAGTCAAATGGATCCACATACGTCTTCCTTCAGGATATCCTGATGGTAATTTATGTCCTGTCTCATTAATTATTTCAACATAAGCTTCAAAGCCATCTGTCTCTGGTTCAACTACAACATTCATAGTAGCTGCATTTTTTAACATGCCTTCAGCTCTAATGATACCTGCGTTTATGGCATTTATATTGACTTCGTTTGGATAAAGTTGCGCCACAAGAGTTGGAATAAACGTATTTCCTCCTGTCATATCATGAAGTGGTAAATCATTACGAAGTGGAACTCCGTTTTTATTACATCCATATCCTGTAACGTCTTTCATATGGCAATCTTGACAAGTAGAGACATTGCCTTTATTGCCTCCAAACACTTCTGAATAAACTCCTCCAGGAGTATTGTAAGAACTCATGCTCCATTCACTATATGTGCGTTCTACAGGAAACATTTCATAAGTATTGAATGTAGGAGAGGCTTCACCAAAATCATTAGGTACATAGGTACCATCAGGAGCTAATGTAAATGCTGGGTTACTTACATCATGACATGTTGCACAAAGTGCAGATTCGCTATAAAACGTTGAATATATAACGTCATGTTTTGCATTTGTATCGTTAAAAGGTCCTCGCTTTGCTTTATTATCAGAATCTACCACATACATGCCATTACCAGATTGTGGAGGTATGACACTTAAAGTATTTAAATAATCAAGGTCTAAAGCATTAGTACTTGCTGGGTCAATAAGTTTATGACAAAAATGACAATCTACACCTTCTCGATCTTGAGCTGTAAGTGCAGACCCATCAGTTGGTTCGGAACGTCCACTTAACCAGCCTGCTGGAGCGTGACATCTAATGCATAAATCTCCAGATTCTTGAGCATCTTGATTTGCTATCGTTAAAGAGGCTAGATACAATGGGTCTCTTGCCGCATGTGCCATCATACTACCTTGCCAGTTATACATGGGTTCTACATCAATATCATAATTGCCATGACAGGTAGCACAATTATCCGGAGCATCAAAAGTACCTGATTGCCCAGGTTGCGATCCAGGTAGGAAAAAATCATCAATTGATGTAG